>CADCPP010000001.1 GCA_902803355.1 uncultured Lachnospiraceae bacterium
AGATCGATCTTGGCGCGAAGCGTCATTTTTCCTTCCGGGACCTCGCCGTTCTCCATCTTTTCAAACAATGCCAGATTTTCGTCGATCGGACGGTCACGGTAGGGGGACGTGGCAGGCACACCGATATCGCCCCTGTTCGCCTTGAATTCTTCCGGAGTCAGTTCACAGACGTAGGCCAGTCCCTTTTTGATCAGTTCAACGGCATATTCATAGTCTTTTTCAAAATAATCGGAGCCGTAATAGAAACGGTCGCCCCAGTCAAAGCCGAGCCAGTGGATATCCTGCATAATGGCATCCACATATTCCGTGTCTTCCTTGGCCGGATTGGTATCATCCATGCGGAGATTGCACAGACCGCCAAATTGCTCAGCCATACCGAAGTCGATGCACAGCGCCTTGCAGTGACCGATGTGAAGATAGCCGTTCGGTTCCGGCGGAAAACGGGTATGGACCGTCATGCCTTCATACTGCCCGCCCTTCGCAATATCCTCCGCGATAAACGTCCAGATAAAGTTGTGTCCTCCATTGTCTTTTTCCGTATCGGCAGCGGCCTCTTCTGCCGCCGCATTGTTCTTCAGAATGCTTTCTTCAGCCATCATGCTGCTCCTTAAGCTGTTTTCGTTTATTATAAAACACCCCGCCTTTAAGTGCAAGCCTACGTTTTGTCCACATTTCACAAAATCTTCAGTAAAATCATCATGACACTTTGTTCACTCTATGATATGATTTGAAGCAATAAGATCATAATGTCAAAGGATTGGATCCATTCCATGAGGAACTTTTTTCAAAACATAAACAATGCCTTCCGCCGCTTCATGGTGGGCCGCTACGGCAGCGATCAGCTGTCCCGTTT
This sequence comes from uncultured Lachnospiraceae bacterium, assembly GCA_902803355.1. Lineage (GTDB taxonomy): Bacteria > Bacillota > Clostridia > Lachnospirales > Lachnospiraceae > UBA6987. The sequence goes on from CADCPP010000001.1 coordinate 854, forward strand.
TACCATGATCCTTGCTGTGATCATGCTTGTCCTGAATATGATCTTCAGAACCAAGACCTCAGTTTTTTACTGGCTTGTCTGGGTATTTCTGTTGATCAGTTATTTCCGCATGTTTTCCAAAAACACGCAGAAGCGTTACGATGAGAACACACGCTATCTTCAGCTGAAAGAAAAGATCCTGGGCAAACTGCGCGGCACCCGGGGCGGTTCCGGCGCTAAAAGCGTCCGTGACAGCTACCGGTATTACGAAAATGCCTATAATAATGCTTCCCGGAGCAATTCTTCCACCATGCGCAGCGACAAAGAGCACCGGATCTTCCGCTGCCCGAACTGCGATCAGCGCGTCAGAGTCCCCCGCGGGCGCGGCAAGATCGAGATCACCTGCCCGCGCTGCAGCCATAAATTCATTAAGAGGTCCTGAATGTTCGGTACAGTCATTATCCATCAGCCGGAACTCAAATTTAAGGATTACGAGATCTATCGATCCTTTTACTGCGGCCTCTGCCGCTCATTAAAGCATCGCTACGGCCTTTCCGGTCAGACAACGCTGTCTTATGACATGACGTTTCTGGCCATTCTTCTGAGTGCACTTTACGAACCGGAAACAAAGGAAAGCAAGACCTGGTGCGTGCCTCATCCGCTTGAACGTCATCCTATGCTTTCCAATGTCTATATTGACTATGCTGCCGATATGAATATCCTGCTTGCCTACTGGCAGCGTCTGGATGGGTGGACAGATGAGAAAAAGGTCGGGGCAAAGCTCGGCGCCGACGCACTGAAAAAGGCCTATACCAGGGTGAAAACCCAGTATCCTGACAAGGCGGCAGCCGTGGAAACCTACGTGCACGATCTGACAGCATGCGAAGCGGAAAATAACACGAATCTCGATCATGCCGCCGGGCTGACCGGAAAAATGCTGGGGGAGATCTTCGCCTGCAAAGAAGACGAATGGGCTTCCGTGCTTCGGCGCATTGGTTTTTATCTGGGCAAATTCATCTATCTTACCGATGCCTTTGAGGATTTTGACAAGGATAAAAAGAAGGGCGCTTATAACCCGTTCCGTTCCTACGGAGAAAGCCGGGCTGCGCTTGCGGAGAAAGCCAAAGACGTGCTGAATATGATGATGAGCGAGTGCTGTCTGGCGTTTGAATATCTTCCCATCCTGATGTATGAAGATATTCTGCGGAACATCCTGTATGCAGGGGTCTGGATCCGCTATGAAGCGGCGGTCAAAGAAGACCGCGAAAAAGCATCCGGCAGCGGAGATTCGGAAAGTTCTAAAAGCAGTGACGATCCAGCGGCTCGGGATCGTTCGGAGGTAAACAGCAGCGCAAGCGACGCGGAAAGGGAGGACAACAATGGTATTTGATCCGTATCAGGTGCTCGGCGTAGCCCCTTCCGCAAGTGATGAAGAGATAAAAAAGGCCTACCGTCAGCTCAGCCGCAAATATCATCCGGATGCCAATGTGAATAACCCGAATGCTGCTCAGGCTGAAGAAATATTCAAGCAGGTCCAGCAGGCTTATGAAGAGATCATGAAAATGCGTGAACAAGGAGCCCGCGGCTACGGCCAGTCATCGTACGGTCCCGGTTCCTCTCGCTCCGGCTACGGTTCTTCGGGAAGCAGCTACAGTGATCCAAATTATGACGGAGATTACAGCCAGCAAAGCCAGAATCAGGGAGGCTTCAGCTGGGGATTCGGTCCCTTCGGCTTCGGTTTCAACTTCGGCGATCAGTCCGGCTATCAGCAGAGCGCGCGCCAGAACCAGCCGAATTACGAAGGCTATGACGAGGAAGATTCGAACCGCCTGCGTGCAGCGGTAAACTATATCAACGCCGGGTATTATAACGAGGCCTGGACGGTCCTGCAGTCTCTCTCTTATCGTTCTTCGTTCTGGTATTATCTGGCTGCGGCAGCCAACAGCGGTCTGGGAAACAATATGACCGCTCAGGAATACGCGCAGAAAGCCTGCGATATGGAACCGGATAATGCGGATTACCGGCAGCTCCTGAATCAGCTGCAGGGCGGATCCAGCTGGTATCAGAATCAGGGTATGGATTACGGCCGTGCAGGTGTGCCGATGTCCAATATCTGCCTGCGCAGCGCGATTGCCATGATGATCTGTTTCTGCTGCGGAGGCGGAACAGCCTCTTACCTGCCCCTGTTTCTCTGCTGCTAAGAAAAGCCCCTCTCTCGTGTCCGAGAGAGGGGTCTTGATTTACAGGATCTCGTTCCGATAGACATCTTTGAAATATTTATAGCTGTCTACCTTCAGTTCTCCGCAGGCGGCTTCGTCACAGACGATGACGGCATTTTCATGCAGCTGCAGAGCGCTGATGGTCCACTTCTGGCTGACGCCGCCTTCCACACAATGCTTCAGCGCGCGCGCCTTGTTGTGACCGCTGATCAGCAGCAGGACCTCGCGGGCGTCCGTCACCGTGCCGACACCGACAGACAGCGCCTGCTTCGGCACCTGCTCCGGATCGTTGTCAAAGAAGCGGGAGTTGACGATCAGGGTGTCTTCCGTCAGATCACGCAGGCCGGTACGGGAAGTAAGGCTCGTATAAGGTTCATTGAACGCAATGTGGCCGTCCACTCCGCAGCCGCCCATGAACAGATCGATTCCGCCGTAAGAGGCGATTTTCTCTTCATATCTGCGGCACTCTTCTTCCGGATCTTCGGCAAGACCGTTCAGAATATTGATGTTCTCCCTCGGAATATCGATATGATCGAACAGGTTGTCATGCATGAAATACCAGTAGCTCTCATGATGCGTGCGGGGCAGACCGACATATTCGTCCATATTGAACGTCACCACATTTTTGAAGCTGACTTCCCCCTTTTTATTCGCTTCCACCAGCCGACGGTATACCCCGATAGGGCTTGAGCCGGTAGGCAGACCGAGGACGAAAGGACGCTCCTCACTGTGATGGTTGATGGCGTCAATAATATGGCGCGCAGCCCACTCACTCATCTTGTCATAGTCTTTCTGAATCAGTACCTTCATAAATTCCTAACTCCTTTTTATGGAATAAAAAATTGGATCATTCAACACTGTTCTGCAATCTCCATCAGCTTGCGCAGACGATGATTGACACCACTTTTTCCCAGCGGGGGGTCCATCAGCATACCGAGTTCCTGAAGTGAGATATCCGGATTGTCCCGCCTGAGCACTGCGATCTCCCGCAGCTGATCCGGCAGGGCACGCAGTCCTTTTGCCGCCTCGATCTTTTCAATGGCCTCTGCCTGATTCATTCCTGCGTTTGCCGACTTTTTCAGATTGGCCGTCTCACAGTTGACGCGGCGGTTCACTTCTCCCTGGATCCCGCGGAGAATGCGGACATTTTCAAATTCGAGCTTGCTTTTGGAAGCGCCGATCAGGCTTAAGAAATCCGAGATCGCCTCCGCTTCTTTAAGGTAGACGATCGGTGCGCCTTTCCGCCTGGTCAGTTTTGCTTCCAGACCGAATTCCTGCAAAAGCCTGCGGAGTTCTTCTGCCCTTTCATCACTGACCGCCTTTAATTCCAGATGATAATCCGTATTCGGATCCCGGAGATATCCCGAAGCCAGAAAGACACCGCGCAGGAAGGCCCTGCGGCAGCATTCGAACTCATGGATCCCTTTCGGCGCGGCAGCGGCAAATTCCCGCAATACACCTTTCGCCGTCATATAGCCCAGCCCTTTCAACAATGAGCTGACCATAGACGGTTCACTGACCGTAAGGGAAAAGAGGGCTGTTTTTCCCCTTGCTCCGCGGATCACAGAAGTCTCTGCCGCTTTCCCGCACAGGGAACTGATCAGGTATTCGGCGCGGATCATGACCGGAAGGCTCTCACTTTGCAGCACAAACATAAGCCGGTCATCTTCATCAAAATCCACAAGGCCGATACAGGACGCGATCGCGGAAAGTTCAGCCTTTTTGCAGTGGATGGGTTTGACCGGAAGAACAGAGAGTGCTTCCTTTGTTGCCGCAGAAAATGAGATCATGCAAACTCTCCCAGGAAGATGATCTCCGGTTCCAGAAGGATCCCGGAATTCTCTTTCACCTTGTTCTGAACCTCCTGACACAATTCATGCACATCACGCGCCGAAGCGCCGCCCAGATTGATCACGAAGCCGCAATGTTTGGGCGAGACCTGCGCTTTTCCGACCTGAAAGCCAGACAGTCCGGCTTCCTGGATCAGTTTCCCGGCAAAATTCCCTTCAGGGCGTTTGAATGCCGAACCCGCGCTCGGATATTCGAGCGGCTGCTTTTCTCTTCTCCTCTCATTCAGCTCTCTCATCTTTGCTTCGATCAGTTCCCGCTCACCGGCAGCAAGCTTCAGCTCCGCGGAAAGAATGATCTCGCCGCTGGTCTTAAAGCGGCTGCTCCGGTAGCCGAACTGCAGCTCATCGGCAGAAAGAGAGATGATCTCCTGCCGGTTGGTAAGGACCCGTACAGAACTGACAACATCCTGCATGGAGCCGCCGTAGGCTCCGGCGTTCATCATCAGGCCTCCGCCGAGGGAGCCGGGGATCCCGGAAGCAAATTCAAGTCCGGTCAGGGAGTGTTCGGCCGCAGTCCTCGCCAGTGCGGAGAGCGCAGCACCGGCCCCGGCACGGATCACCTCACCGTCTGTTACGATAGGATCAAGCCCTGTCATATCGATCACGGCGCCGCGAAGTCCACGGTCGCTGACCACGATATTCGTTCCCTTTCCGAAGATCCAGTACGGCACTTTGTGCATTCTGCACTGTTCCAGAACGATCAGCAGGCCTTCTTCCGAAGTCGGTCTCAGATAGATATCTGCCGCTCCTCCGATACGAAAGCTGGTATGATCCCACATATATTCTCCGAAAATGATCTGCACATCATCCGTTTCCACGCGGATATCCTGTGCCAGATCCAGTTCATGATATCCCATAATATGCTCCTGTTTACTGCGGCAGACTGTTTTTCATCTTCTCTTCCAGACGCCTGGTCAATTCCTCCATGGCATCGTAACCCATGCGTTTCTGGCGGAAGTTTACGGCAGCGGTCTCCAAAATGACGGCGATATTGCGGCCCGGACTGACCGGAACGGTATAGCAGGTAAGTTTATTGCCCAGGTATTCCACATATTCCTCGGTGCCGCCCAGGCGGTCAAAGCTCTGATCGCGGTCAAGGTATTTCAGGCGGACCACCATGCTGACAGCCATTTCATCCTTGACGGACTGCACCCCGTAAAGCGCTTTCACATCAACGATGCCGATCCCGCGCAGTTCCATCAGATAGCGGGTCGTATCAGGGGCGGAGCCTAGCAGCTCTGTCTCGGAGAGACGCCTCAGTTCCACAGCATCATCCGCGACCAGACGGTGGCCGCGCTTGACCAGTTCCAGGCCTGCTTCGGATTTCCCCAGGCCGCTGTCCCCCAGGATCAGCACGCCTTCTCCGTAAACGTCCACCAGAACACCGTGGATCACCATCATGGGCGCGAGCCGCACCTCCAAAAGGCGCATCAGGCGGGCAAGCAGTTTCGAGGTGTTCATGTCGGTGCTGAGGATGGGCATGCCGTATTTTAAGCCAAGAGAAATGACTTCCTCATCGACCTTATAGCCTCTGCTGAAGATCACGCAGGGGATATGATGACGAAACAGACGCTCATAGGCGCGCAGCATGGTATCTTCCGGGAGCGTCCTCACATAGCTGTATTCCACCTTGCCGATCACCTGGATGCGGTGTTCGTCAAAGTAATCATAATATCCCGCCAGCTGCAGCGCAGGGCGGTTCACCTCTGTCGAATCCACATATACGTCATCCAAGGCCAGCTCCGGGGTCAGATTGACCAGCTGCATGGCGTCGATGATCTCCTGTAACGCGATACGATCCATATTGCGGCACCTCGTTAATCTGTTTGGCTTAATTATAACGTCTGTCCGGCCATTTCGCAAGATAAAGCCGTGTTATCCGATCTCACCATCGTGGAAAAAGGCATAGACCGTTTCCGCCGACGGCCGGTTCATGCCGGGAGCTGCCAGCAGCGCTTCAACATCCGCCGTGCGGATCTCCTCGATACTGCCGAAATGCTCCATGAGGCTTCTTCTTCGCCTTGGTCCTATGCCGGGAATATCATCCAGGATAGAGTGGACCTGTGCCTTACTGCGGAGAGAGCGATGATATTCAATGGCAAAGCGGTGCGTTTCATCCTGGATCCGCGTCAGCAGACGAAATGCCTCGGAATGAATATCGATGGGGATCTCCTCCCCGCGGAAGATCAGACCGCGCGTACGGTGCCGGTCATCCTTGACCATGCCGCACACCGGGATATCGATCTTGATCTCTCTGAGCAGTTCTTCCGCGGCGCTCACCTGCCCCGCGCCTCCATCCATCAGAATAAGGTCCGGGAACTGCACAAAGCCGCTATCTTCCTGAGCATAAAGCCCCTTCTCCCTGAGGATCTCCTTTTCCTTCAGGCCGTGTGTAAAGCGGCGGTAAAGCACTTCGGCAAGGGAAGCAAAGTCATTGACTCCTTCCACGAATTTTATGCGGAACTTGCGGTATTCATTTTTGCGCGGGCGGCCGTCCTCATAAACGACCATGGACCCGACCGTGGCAAATCCGCTGATATGAGAGATATCATACGCTTCCAGACGGTGGATATCCTCCAGTCCGAGAAGGTCGGTGATCTCCTTCTGCGCGCCGACAGTCCGCGCTTCTTCCCGAGCCACACGGTCGATATCCTGTTTCAGCGCACGGGCGGCATTTTCTTCCGCCAGCATCAGCAAGCCTTTTTTATCGCCTTTTTGCGGCACACGGATCTCTGTTTTTCGTCCGCTACGTGCGGACAGCATGGCTTCCAGCGCCGCCTTGTCGGCCGGTTCCTGTCCGGTCAGAATGATCTTCGGCAAGAACGGCGTTCCGCTGTAAAACTGCCGAAGGACCTGGGAAAGGATCTCGGCAGGATCTTCTTCCGCGCCTGCCTCAAGACGCACGTGGTCTCTTCCGATCATCCGTCCCCCGCGGACAAAATAGATCTCCGCCATTCCCTCGCCGCCGGATAAGGCCAGCGCGAGGATATCCATATCTTCCCCGCCGGTGTCGGTCACCTTCTGCCGTTCGGAAAGAGCCAGGATGTTTTCGATCTGATCACGGAGGCGGGCTGCTTCTTCAAAATCCATGATCTCCGCAGCGGCCTTCATCTTCCGCTCCAGTTCACGAATGACCTGGCTGTGCTCTCCCTTCAGGAAACGCCTGGCCTTCTCCACATTCTCACGGTAAGCCTCTTCTGTAATATATCCCATACAGGGTGCCGGACAGCGATGCATATCATAGTTCAGGCATGGCCGTTCTTTCCCGATCGTTTCCGGCAGTTTCCGGCTGCAGGTCCGCAGAGAAAAGAGCGACTGAAGGAGTCTCGATGTCTCCTTTGCGGCGCCGGCATCCGCGAACGGGCCGAAATATTCATTTCCGTCACGCTTCATCTGATGCGCATAGCGGAGCCTCGGAAACGCTTCGTTCGTCAGGCACAGGTACGGGTAGGCCTTATCGTCCATGAGCAGCGTATTGTAACGGGGCTTATATTCTTTGATCAGATTGCATTCCAGGATCAGCGCTTCGGTCTCGTTATCGACCGTGATCGTTTCAAACCAGGCGATCTCCCGGATCATCTTCAGGATCTGAGGGCCCCGGTTCACGGTCTTTACAAAATATTGCTTCACGCGTTTTTTCAGGTTGATCGCTTTGCCCACGTAAAGAACGTCCCCGTCAGAGCCATGCATCAGGTAGACTCCGGGGCGTTCAGGCAGTTTTCTCAGCTCTTCCTGGAAATTGTTCATGATCATGATTATATCAGGATTTTATACCCGCGCAAGTCTTTTCCGTGCCGTTTTTCCTGCATCACATTCTTCTCCCGCACTCCCTTTTCCTTCTTAATTTTTCTTTTCGCAATTGTTTTTCTTTTTTTCTGGAATTATTTCGACCGGTATGGTAGAATATAAAAGGCTATATGCCTTAATGATGAAATGATGAGGTAAGATATATGTCCGGCTCCCGGTCAAAATACAGTGAAGAAGCGGTGGCAAGGCGCCGCAATACGATAAGGAATGTCCTGCTCGGCATTGCTCTGGGGTTCGCGGTGCTCCTTGTTATTTTTGCGGGCCGTTTTGCTTATGGAAAAAGCAAAAATCCGAACTATCGCCTGGCTGACCTTTTCCGCTTCAGCAAAACAAGCGAAGGCACGCTGCCTACCCTGCCGACCCTGCCTGTCAATGAGATCGCCTCTCTTGTCAGTTCTTCTCCGGAGGAAGCCATGAGCACTGAGCCGGAACAAGATCCATCATCCTCTGAAGAAGCTACTCTTCCGCCTGAAACCTCTTCGGAAGAGGCGGAAACGCCCGAATCCGATACAGCGGAAACGCCCGATGAACCCACAGCATCTGAGACAGCTGAGCTGACAGAAGCCGGGGATACTTCAGAGGAAACGAGTCCCCTTGAAACGGATGATACCGAACCTGCAGGGAGCAATGAGGAAACAGACCCTTCAGATGAAACCGGGTCTGAAGAAGAGACAAGCTCTGCCGAAGAGACGGAAAGCAGCAGTGAAACAGAGCCTCAGACAGAGCCGGTCGTCGTTTCCGATGTTTCCGATGTCAATTACCATCTGGTGCGCAGCAGCATGGAGGAAAGCGATCTGGGTTCCTGCAGGCAGCTGATCGTTGTCCAGTCCAACGGCACGCAGTGCACGCTTTACTTCTTTGACAAGACAGACGATGGCTGGAAGATTTCCGAAGCGATCCCTTCCGCGCCGGGCATCGTTGGGAGAAGCGGTGTGACCACCACCAAAGCCGAAGGCGACGGATGCACCCCCGCAGGATATTACGCCATCGGGCCCTGCTACGGTGAGGATGCCACCTCCGTGACCGCGATGGAATATCATCAGATCATTAACGGAGATTTCTGGGTCGATGACCCCGCGTCGCTGTATTACAATCAGTTTGTCCGCACCACGGATTCCCATGTCTATCCGGACTGGCGGTCAGGAGAAGACCTTTACAGTCTGCTTCGCTACTACAAATACATGGCGGTCGTCCGTTATAATATGGATCCTGTTGTTTCCGGCGCCGGTTCTGCCATCTTCCTGCACTGTCAGGGCGGCGATACGACCACTTCCGGCTGTGTGAGCACCAAGGAAGCCACGATGTTCGCCATCTTCCGCTGGCTGAAACCTTCCGCCGATCCGCACATTCTAATCTATTGATATGCGAAGCAAAACCATCTCTCGCCTTCTGGAAGTAAAGCTGGTCAGCGATAAGCGCCGTTTCTATCTTCTGTCCCTTACCTGGGGACTGCTGATGAATCTTGCCGGCGGGATCGCAGCCGCGGCAATGCTGCTGACCGGTCACAAAATGCACCGTTTCGGTCCCTGCTTCTATTTTGAGCACGGAAAAGACTGGGGCGGCATGGACTGGGGCATGTTCATCGTGGTCTGCAAAGGCGCGGATCAGCGCCTGCTTTCTCACGAGCTTGGTCACGCCATGCAGAACTGCCGTTTCGGACCGTTTATGCCGCTGCTGGTCGGTCTCCCCTCTTCTCTGCGCTATCACTTCCGAAAGCTGCAGAAAAAGGTCACGGGGAAAGAACCGAAGCCCCCTTATGACAGCATCTGGTTCGAGGCGCAGGCAACACAGCTCGGGCAGGAATACCTGAAGCTGAATGGACAGTAAAGCAAACCTTTATTTCAAATCAAAAAAGCCGCCCTGAGGCGGCTTTTTTACGTGTTAAAAAGCTTAGAAAAGCATCCGCAGCATCAGACGTTGACCATCACGTCGATGATGGCGTCCACCAGACGGTTGCACTGAGCCGTATCCATAGACTCCGCCATCACGCGGATGACCGGCTCCGTACCGCTCTCACGAACCAGGACGCGTCCGGTTCCTTCCAGTTCTTTTCCGGCTGCTTCGATCGCCTTCTTCACTGCTTCATTATCCAGAACCGTCTTTTTGTCGCGTACGCGAACGTTTTTCAGGACCTGCGGATAGATAGTCACATCCTCTGCCAGCTTCTTTAAGCTCTGCTTCTTTTCCAGCATCACTTCCATGACCTTCAGGGAGGTCAGGATGCCGTCCCCGGTGGTCGCGTACTTGCTGAAGATGATATGACCGGACTGCTCTCCGCCCAGACGATAGCCGTTTTCCGACATATTTTCATAGACGTATTTATCGCCGACTTTGGTCTTTTCGTAGCCGATCCCTGCCTCATCCAGTGCCTTGTACAGGCCGTAATTGGACATGATCGTGGTCACGATCTTATTGCCTTCGAGCTCGCCGCGTTCCTTCATATAGCGGCCGCAGATATACATGATCTTGTCGCCGTCCACGATCTCGCCGTCTTCATCCACCGCGAGACAGCGGTCCGCATCGCCGTCATAGGCAAAGCCGACATCGATCTGATCGTTGGATTTCACGAAATTCTGCAGTCCTTCAATATGAGTAGAACCGCAGCCGAGGTTGATGTTCGTGCCGTCCGGATCCACATTGATGGCATAGGTCCTGGCGCCTAAGGCGTCAAAAACGCTTTTAGCGATCGTAAAGGACGCGCCGTTCGCGCAGTCAAGCGCCACCGTCTTGCCTTTAAACGAACGGGTAGCCAGTGAGATCAGATAGCCCACATAGCGATTGCGGCCTTCCGCATAGTCGATGGTCTTTCCGATATCATCCCGGGTAGCCAGTGTCACCTCTTCCGGATATACCCCGTCCAGATATTTTTCGACCTCGAGAATGAACTCCTCCTCCATCTTCTCGCCCTTGCCGTTTAAGAGCTTGATGCCGTTGTCCCAGTAAGGGTTGTGGCTGGCGGAGATCATGATGCCGCAATCGAAGATATCTTCGCTGTGCACCACATATGCCACGCTAGGTGTTGTGGTCACATGCAGCAGATACGCATCCGCTCCGGAAGCCGTGATGCCGGCGGCAAGCGCATACTCAAACATATACGAGCTGCGGCGTGTGTCCTTGCCGATCACGATATTGGCTTTATGGTTCTTGCCATAATACCAGCCAAGGAAACGGCCGATCTTGAATGCATCTTCCACTTTCAGGACGATATTCGCTTCACCGCGGTAACCGTCTGTTCCAAAATACTTGCCCATTTTTTTCTCCTTTTATCCAACATGCGTCATCAGCCAGCGGTAGAAATCGACCGCGGGGGCCAATGTGACCAGGTCCAGATTTTCATTCGGACCGTGGATCGAACGCATTTGTTCCTTACTGATCGTAAACGGCGCAAAGCGCAGGCAGTTGTCACACACCCGGCTCATAAAGCGCGAATCCGAGGCGCCGTTCATGATATACGGCGTGGACACGACACCGGGGAAGACTTCCCTGACCGCCTGTTCCAGAATTTTAAAGCCCACGCTCTTAAAGCTCGAGATGGGACTGGCAAAGCCGCCATCTAGTACTTCTACGCTGAGATCATATTTCTCCGCGACTTTCCGTACCGCTTCAACACTTTCTTCCAGCCCCTGATGATGCGAATAACGCATATTGCCGAGCACCCAGGCTTCCTGCGGCAGCACATTGTGGCCGTCGCTCCCTTTTGCCATGGTAAACGCCAGTGTGGTGCGGAGCATAGCGGCCCCTTCCGGCGATACGCGGCTCATGACCGCCTCCAGCGGTTTTTTATACAGATCCGGCCTGCCCATCACGCTTTTTAAGACGCCATCCATGCCGGTGCTCACCCTGCGCAGCATCTCCGCTACAGCAGGATTCAGATCGACATCAAAAAGACGGCTGTCATCACATTCTACCATAAAACGGCCGAGTCTGACAAGCGGTGAATCCTTCGGCGGCGTTGAGGCGTGGCCTCCGCTGCTTTTTGCGATGATCTTCAGATTCGCCGTTCCCTTCTCTCCTACGCCGATCATCGCGTATTCTCCTTTGGCGCCTGCGATGGGTTCCTGCACGATCATCCCGCCTTCATCCAGGACAAAGGCAAAGCGAAGTCCGCGTTCCTGAAGGATCTTCGAGATCTCATCCGCTCCCTCGCCGCGATTGCCGTTGATCTCCTCCGCGCAGGCGGATTCAAACCAGATATCGCAGTCCGGAACAAAGCCCTCCGCAGCCAGTTCATCGGCCGCGCGCAGCATGGCCCAAAGGCCTCCTTTGTCATCCAGCGTGCCTCTGCCCCAGATCTTATCCTCCGTGATATCTCCGGAAAACGGCTCGTGCTCCCAATCTCCGGATGCTTCGACCACATCCTGATGGTTCATGAACATCACCGGTGCTTTTTCCGGATGCTCACTCTTCCAGTACATCAGAAGGCTGCCGTGAAAGATTTCCGTGCTGCAGACGGAAAAGAGAGCAGGAAAGATCTCTTTCAGCAATTCCTGAAAGCGGTAAAACTTGCTGTAATCCGACTGTCCCAAAACAGAGACCGTCTCACAGCGGATCATCCTGGAAAGTTCATTTGCATACTTTTGCGTTCTTTCATCCATGTTGTTCACCACATTTTTATATTCTGATGACGGATCACTAACATTTTCTTAGAGCTGAGGGGTCTGTTCCTCGTACGGCAGAACGGCGATCTCCAGGTTCCCGTTCTTTGTGCGGAGCTCATCGATGAAGGCTTTTTCTTCAGATGCATCCTTCATCCGGATCTTGAAGGAAAGACGGAACATGGAGCCCATGCCGGTCGTCTTCACCCCGGTCTTTTCCACCGATTTGCAATAGTGAGCAAAAATATCGTCAAAGACATCCGTATAGTCCAGCGATTCCGGGATGGTGACTTTCAGTAGCATCTCCGGAGAATCCCCCTTGTGCTCAAAGATCGGCAGCGCGGCGATCAGGGAATAGATCACGGCAAGGCCGAGCAGGATCACCACGCCATAGGCAATATAGCCCATGCCGAAGGCAATACCCGAGCCCATGGTGATCAGGATCGCCGCAAGCTCATCCGCAGAGCCCTGCGCGGAACGAAAACGGATCAGGGCGAACGCGCCTCCGATAGCAACACCGGCGCCGATATTGCCGTTCACAAAGGTGATCACCACTGCGACCATAAAGGGAAGCAGCGCGGTCACCAGAAAGAAGCGCTTGGAGGAACGAATGCGGAAGCTCATCAGCCAGGAAAAGGCCAGGCCGGCAGCCAGTGCGAACGCCGCCATCATAAAGAACTGCGCCACAGTTACCGCAGATGAAGTATAGATCGAATCAAACATCTTATCTCCTTTCTCTCAGCCCATGCTCTGCAGGACCTGCTGCTCGTAAGCCGCTCCGTACTTGGAAAAGCTGGCTTTGTAGATCCTGCCGTCAGACAGGATAGAGGTCAGCCAGAGAGGCATGGCCTGCTGCACCTTGATCTCCATGATCGAATATCCTTCAGGGAGCAGCGAGATCCCTTCCATGGAGACCCGAAGGTCCAGGTCTTTCACCCGGTAGCGGGGATTTTCATCAATGGTCAGACGAAGGTCTCCGCCGGGCTCAAAATAGGCGGTGCGGTCGTATATGATCAGGCAGGAAGGCACCAGATTTTTGTAAAAATCACGAAAGTAGGTGATCTCCGTATTGATCTGACCGCCGGCACAGATATCGCTGTTTCCGTCAAAAAAGTTTTTCACCAGCGGGATCGTTGTCTGGACCCGCCGTTTATAGACGATGCCGTAGGCTTTGCGCTTGAGCTCAAGAAACACCGGGGAAGAATCCGTAGCCATCCCGTAGGAACGAAGGCGGATCTTCTCTTTAAACATCGGCTTTTCCAGAGAAGTGCGGATCAGCCGATAGTTCGGTGTGTCATAATACAGGGACGCGATAGACGTTTTTCCGAAGGCATCCGCCTCCATATGACCCTTTAGTCTCTCCAGAAAGAACTCTTTTTGTTCCGGAGAAATGATATATTTCAGCTCATAGCGCTTCATGACTACGATAGGGTTTTCAACCTGAGCCATGCTTCGCCTTCTTTCTACAATGCGATATGGACAACAAACTGCCCTTCCTCGACCTTTGCGCCGACGCGTCCGTCCATTTCCTTCACGGCGCTTTTCACCATGGAAAGGCCGAGGCCGGAACCGGACTTTCCTTCAGCATTTTCAAAGCGTGTAAAGCGGTCAAACGCATTGTTTCGGTCGCCGTCTGCAAGGGAAGTGCCGTTTGCGATCCTGATCTGAACCCTGTCTTCTTTCTTCTTCAGAGAGATCCGAACATCCCCATCCGCGAATTTGACGGCATTCTCCATCAATTCGCCGAAGATGCGCCTGAGCAGCTCGCTGTCCGCAACCAGCGCAGCATCCGGCTCGATCTCCATCGTGAGCGCGATGTTCCTTGCGGCAAGCTCTTCCCGGCGGCTCTCCGCCGCGCTTTTGAGGATCTCACTGACGGAGCATCTTTTTGCTTCTGCGGATTCTTCAAAGATTGCCATGGATCCCAGCTGCCTTACCAGCCCGGTCATGCGCCTGACCTGACGGTGAATGGAGGTGGTATAATCCGAAGGCCCCATCTCCCGCTCGATCAGTTCCGCATCGGCATTGATGACCGTAAGAGGTACCTTAAATTCCTTTTCCGCTTCCAGCAGGAACTGTTTCTGCTTGCGGTCGGCTTCCTCAAGAGGGGCGAAGACGCGCTTCCCCATAAAGCTCAGGAAGAAATAACTGACCAGCAGACCAAGCACGATACCGCCCAGCGAAATATACAGGATGCGGTATGACGGCCACAGCTCGCGGCCCTGGTCAATGACCGTTACAAAGGTCTTTCCTTCCTGGGTATAGACGCGGAAGCGGTAGGTCCCGTGCGTCCATCCCGTTGTTCCGTTCTTCAGCGATGAAGCCCATTCGATGGCTTCTTCTTCACTGACTGCGGCGATCTGAAAGGCCTTCAGCTTGGCCTCTCCGTCCTGATCAAAACGGACGGTAAAATAGCGCGTGGTAAAACTTACCTCGGGAGAATCCGGCCCCATCGGCCCCATTTTTCCGTCCGGAAGAAATCCCGGCTCCATCGGTTTACTATTATCGAAGCTTCCCTTGTTTCGGGACAGCCGCTCTGTGATCGCATCGGCATCCGCGGCTGCCATGGTGAAGTTCATCCCGTTGATGATCCCAAGGATCACTAAAAGCAGGACAAATACCGCCAGCATGGCAAAGCGGATGAATCGTTTCCGGGCAGTATCCATCTTTTTGCCTACCTTTCTCCGATGTCTTTTCCGGGAGCAGCATCAGCTGTACCCGGCAGTGATCGTTTGCCGGGAAGGGCTTCGAGTGCGGCGAACAGTTCTTCCGGAAGAAACGGATAGCGAAGAGATCTTATATTTTTCGCATCAGCGTTCTCCGGCAGCGCCTCTCCAAGCGCAACGACAGGAATGTTATCTTCCGCAAACATTCTGAGGATCCTGCTGCGGTCAAGGCCGGGAAGGTCCAGGTCCAGTATGACCGCTTCAGGGCCGCTTCCGGCCAGAAGCTGCGGGATCTGCATCCCGTCAAAGGCCGTCGTCACCTCATGCCCTTCCTGCGAAAGGAGTCGTTCATAACACATCAGAATATCCCTGTCGGGTGCCGCAAGAAGTATTCTCATCTGCCTCCTCCTTTCCTGTGAAAAAGTTTACTTTATCTTCGCACAAATTCGTTTTATCGTCAATCATCCGCCCTCGGGTTTCGAACAAATTTCACAATTGTCATTGAAGAATCCGCATGCTTATGCTAAGATGCTCCGGTGAGGTGAATCCTATGTTTTTATTTCTTTTTGGTTCTTATAATCTCATTCTGATCGCGGCCGCCGTGGTCCCGGCTATCTTTCTGCTGATCAAGGTCTATCAGTCCGACCGGCTCGAGAAAGAACCGCCCAGGCTCATCCTCTCGCTTGTCGGCTGCGGGATCCTGGCCACCATTATCGCCATGATCGGTGAAACGGTGGGCGGATGGCTGATCAAGGGCATAACGAATCACATGACCTATGATCTGATCCTGTATTTTATCATCGTGGCCGGTTTTGAAGAAGGTGCCAAATACTTCTTCCTGCGCCGCCGCACCTGGTATAACGTAAACTTTAACTGCCAATATGATGCCGTCCTTTATGCCGTCGCCGTGTCGCTCGGCTTTGCCCTCTGGGAGAATATCAGCTATGTGTTCAGCTACGGGTTCGGGACCGCACTGGTCCGGGCCGTGACGGCGATCCCCGGACACGCCTGCTTCGGTGTCTTCATGGGATGCTGGTACGGAAATGCCAAACGCGCAGACAACTTCGGTTATCCGGAAAAGTGCAGTCTCTACAGCATCATGGCGCTTGTCGTTCCCATGCTGCTGCACGGCACCTACGATTTTATCGCAACACGGGCGGAAGACCGCTATACCTGGATCTTTATCGCCTTCGTCGCCATCATGTTTGTTATTTCCTTCAATCTGGTCAAAAAGCTCTCTGACCAGGACAGGTATATCGTTTAAGGAGCAGTTTATGAGCAACTTTCCGTATTCCCGCGAGATCGATGAATTTCTGCTGCAGACCGGCATGCACCCGGACCTGATCGATATGGCCTGGCAGACCGATGCGTTCCGGAAGGAGATCCGGCTCGGACTGCGCGATAACGCCTCTTCTCTGCCCATGCTGCCGACCTATCTGACGACTGACGGCTCGCTGCCGCAGAACGAACCCGTTCTGGTGATCGATGCCGGGGGAACCAATCTTCGCCTTGCGCGCGTGACCTTTATGGAAGGTTCTGATCCCAGGATCGAATCTCTGTATCAGGGAAAAATGCCCGGAAGCAGTCATCCTTTAACGCGTGAAGAGTATCTGAACGAGATGGTGGAGATCCTGAAGCCCCATCTAAACGGCGATACACTGATTGGCTACTGCTTTTCCTACGAAGCCGCCATCACGCCGGGGCATGACGGGATCCTTTCCAATTTCAACAAAGGCGTGCAGGTGGAAGGAACGAACGGGATGAGAGTCTGCGCGACGCTCGAAGCTGCCCTTCGCAAGGCAGAAGTTGCCGGCAGGCGCGACTGGGTCCTGCTGAACGACTCTACCGCTGCCGCGTGCGGGGCACTGAACAAGCTTGCCGGCGGAAAATACAGCGGGGCTCTCGGCTTCGTTCTCGGTACCGGGACCAATACCTGCTATCCGGAACAGACTGCCCGCATCTCGCGCTATCCCGTAGAGAAAAAAAAGGGACATATGCTGATCAATGCGGAGACCGGCGCCTACGCGCACTTCCCGCGCGGTGAGGCGGACCGCCTTCTGGATCAGGCGGATCCTCTGCCGGGCAACCATCTCTATGAAAAAATGGTGGGCGGCGTCTATATGGGACGCCTGATCTGCCTGACCGCCCGTTCCGCTGCCCAGCGCGGTCAGTTCTCTCAGGCCTTCCGCAGCCGTATTGCCTCCTGTGAGACTCTTCGTTCCGTTGATATCGATGCTTTTGTCAAAGACCCGCAGGGCGATTCTCTCCCTGCATCGCTCTGCGCGAATGATACCGACAGACAATCGCTTCTTACGATCGCCGCAAGACTCTATGAACGTGCTGCAAAGCTGGTCACGATCAATCTGACGGCTGTGCTGGAAGAGGCGGGACTTGGGAAAGATCCCTCACAGCCGGCGCTGATCGCCGCAGAGGGCAGCAGTTTCTGGAAAGCCTCGCTATTCCTTCCTGCCCTCACCAAAACGATGGAGCAGTTCACGGCGAAGGAGCGCGGTATTGCCTTTGAGATCACATCCGTTCCCTATGCGAATCTGGTGGGAAGCGCCGCGGCCGCCCTGCTGAACCGCTGACGCCTTAAATGTTTCGTTAAAAGAGAATTATTTTTTTCAATTTTCTCTTGACAATATCCAATTACGGGAGTAAGATGACTCCATCCTGCAGAAAGGAAGCAGTATTCATGACGAAGAATATGCGCAGCATGGATATGATGATGTGCATGGGCATGATGATGTGCCCGTCTTTGCCTGTGTCTGTTTCCGAATAACTGCCCTGATAAGATAAGGTCTTATCCAAAAGAACGGGAAGCTTCGGAAGCTGCCCGTTCTTTTTATGAACAGAGAAGATCTGTTTCCGCAGGGCAGCTGCAGAAGCCCGCTTACTTCATGAGAAGGAGGAAAAATTCATGAAAAAACTCTTAGCGATCATTCTTTCCCTGATCACCATCCTGGCCCTTGCCGGCTGCGGCAAAAAGTCCCAGAGCTTTACTGTGGCCGTCCCGAACGATACCACAAACGAAGCCCGCGCCCTTCTGCTGCTTGAGGCAAACGGCCTGCTGAAGCTGAAGGAAGGCGCCGGCATCACCGCCACCATTCAGGATATTGCCGAAAACCCTTACAACATCACCTTCCAGGAAGTCGAAGCCGCCCAGATCCCCAACGTACTGAAGGACGTTGACTATGCTGTGATCAATTCCAACTACGCGCTGGATGCCGGCATCGATCCGATCAAGAAGTCTCTGGTCATGGAAGGTGCAGCTTCCGCCTATGCCAACATTCTGGCTGTCAAGAGCGGCAATGAAAAGGATCCCAAGATCCTGGCCCTGGTCGCTGCCCTCTCCAGCAAGAAAGTGGCTGATTTCATCACCGGGAAGTACGGCGGTGCCGTGGTGAGCGTCGTGCAGAATCCCGGCGACGGTTTTGACTCTTCTATCGACTATGCCGCGCTGAACGGAAGCACCATTTCTGTTGCCGCCTCTCCTTCTCCTCATGCTGAGATCCTGGCTGTGGCGAAAGAGATCCTTGCCGAAAAAGGCATTACGCTCAACATTCAGGAGTACAATGATTACGTTGTCCCGAACACTGTTGTGGAAGACGGAACGATCGATGCCAACTACTTCCAGCACGTCCCTTACCTGGACGATTTCAATGCTCAGAAAGGCACGCATATCGTTTCTGTGGCTCCCATCCATGTGGAACCGATGGGCCTTTACGGCGGCAAACAGACCTCTCTCGACTCACTGAAAAAATAATCAACGCATCCGCCTCTCTCCGGAAGGGGAAGGCGATGGAGAACCCATGATCGAACTTGACCACGTTTGTAAGACCTTTACCGGCAGCGACGGACAGGTAGACGCCCTTAAAGACGTCTGCCTGTCTGTTGACGACGGCGATATTTACGGCATCATCGGAATGAGCGGAGCCGGAAAATCGACTCTCGTCCGTACCATCAATCTGCTGGAAAAGCCCACCTCCGGCACCGTCCGGGTAGACGGTGTTGACATGTTGAGCCTCTCTCCTGCCCAGCTTCGGGAAAAACGCCGCGAGATCACCATGATCTTCCAGAGCTTCAACCTGCTGATGCAGCGGACCTGCCTGAAGAATGTGTGTTTTCCACTTGAGCTTGCCGGCATGAAGCCTTCTCAGGCAAAGAAAAAAGCCCTCGAGCTTCTGGATACGGTCGGCCTGAAGGATAAGGCAGGCGCCTATCCCGCACAGCTTTCCGGCGGCCAGCAGCAGCGCGTAGCCATTGCCCGTGCGCTTGCCACCGACCCCAAGGTGCTGCTTTGCGATGAAGCCACCTCGGCTCTCGATCCCGGCACGACCCATTCCATTCTGGAACTGATCCGGGAGATCAATGCCAAGCTTGGGATCACCGTGATCGTGATCACACACCAGATGAGTGTTGTGGAAAGCATCTGCCGCCATGTCGCCATTCTGGACCAGGGATCCGTTGCGGAAGCCGGAGAAGTCAGCGAAGTCTTTTCCAATCCGAAATCGCACGCCGCGCGCAGCCTCGTCTTTCCGGAAGGCGATGTTGACGATCTGTTCAGGGACGGCGGTCCTAACGAACATCTTATCCGTGTCGTTTTCGACGGATCGCAGGCTACATCCGAGCCGCTCATCGCCCACATGGCCGTGGAAAAAGGAATCGAGGCCAGTATCGCCTATGCGTCCATGCGCGAGATCAGCGGGAAGACCTACGGTTCCGTGCTGCTTGGCATTGCGGGAACGGAAGAAACCGTTACGGAAGCAATCAGCTATCTGACGCAAAAAGAAAATGTGACCGCAAGGGAGGTGAAGCCGTATGTTCAGTGAATTGTTCAGCAGTGAAGCCTGGGCAGAAGCCCTGCCCGTCATTCGCGGTCAGTTTCTGCTGGCGACCTGGGAAACGCTGTATGTGACCATCCTCTCCACCTTTTTTGCCGTACTGATCGGGCTGCCTCTCGGGATCATTCTGGTAACAGGTGATGAAAAGGGGATCCATCCTCTTCCGAAGTGGCTCATGAAGACGCTGAATGTGATCATCAACCTGCTTCGCAGCATCCCGTTTCTGATCCTCATGATCCTGGTCTTTCCGCTGACGAGAGTCATCATCGGGACCACCGTGGGCACCACGGCAACCATCGTTCCCCTTGTGATCGCGGCCTTTCCCTTTATTGCGAGACTGGCGGAAACAAGCCTTCGTGAGGTAAATCCGAACTCCATCGAAATGGCGCAGAGCCTTGGCGCGGGAACCATGCAGATCATTGCGAAGGTGATGATCCCGGAAAGCGTGCCGCTGCTGATCTCCAACGCGACCACGGCCATCACCACCATTCTCGGCTATACCGCCATGAGCGGCATCATCGGAGGCGGCGGCCTGGGCAAGATCGCCATCAATTACGGCTACTATCGCTACCGCTACGTGATCATGTTCGCCGCAGTTATCCTGCTGGTGATTCTGGTGCAGATCTTTCAGAGCGTCGGAAACAAGCTTGCTCTTCTCTCCGACAAGAGGCTGAAGGCTTGATCTGAAAACAGTCCGATCTGATTGTCTTCTTTCAAAAATATGTTATAATTGACCGCAGTGATTCCCATCAAATGACAGGAGAGCCTCTCATGCTTGCATTTTGGAAAAACACGCGGTCTTCTTTTTTGTCTGCGCTTGCCGCCGGCTCACTTGCTTACGGCTTTTTTCTGACGAACAAACTGCCGAATGACGACGATCTGATCTATGCCTTCAGCAAGGGCGTCGGACTGGAAAGCGGACGTTTCGGGCTGCCCCTCATCAGTCATATCTTCCCGGATTATTCCATGCCGTGGATCAACGGGCTGCTGGGTCTGTTCATGCTTTCTCTTGCTATGGCTCTTCTGATCGATCTGTTTCAGATCCGCAGGCCGATCTTCCGCATTCTCCTTCCTGCGGTCATGATCGTTTTTCCGTCACAGATCGGCATTTTTGCTTATACCTTCGCCGTACCGGCCTTTGCTCTTGCCTTTTTGCTGACCGTACTGTCTGTTCGTCTTGCGGCATCAGGGACGCTGCAGGGCTATCTTGCGGGGATCGCCTCACTGGTCTTCGTCCTTTCCCTGTATCAGGCCTATCTCATGCTTGCGGCAGCACTTCTGCTTTTGCATCTGCTGAAAGATTCCCTTGAGAGCACCATTCCCATGCGTGATCTCCTGCGCAGGGGGATCCGTTATCTTCTCTTTCTTCTTGCCGCCATGCTGCTATACGGGATCGTTCTGATCCTGCTCTTTGCGCTTTCCGGAAGCGGACTGGGCAAGTATGCTTCTGATGCCGCCGCGGAGCAGGGTTACCCGCTGATCCGCCGTGTAAAGAGCATGCTCGGCGCGGTTCTGGGCGCGTTCATTCCCGGAAAGCTGAACTACAGTCTGGTCGTTTCGGACTTTTCCGCAATTCTTCATCTGATCGGCTTTGCCCTTGCCGGACTCAGCCTGATCCTGCGGTTCCTGAAGGCAGACCGGAAGGAGTATCCCCTCTCACGGCTTATGTTCCAGCTTCTGATCGTGATCGTTCTGCTGCCGATCAGCGTAAGCTGCATCTTCCTGCTGACCTATTCCGCTGTCCACACCCTGGTCCTCCATGCTTTTGTGAGCATCTACCTGCTTTGGGTCATCCTTTGCGGAGAGGCACAGGAAAAAGAAGTGCCGAAAGCGGTGTCTTCCTGTCTGCTTCCGCTCTGTCTTTCTCTGATCACTGTGATCAATGTTTTCGCGGCAAATGAGGCGGCTCTGCGCCTTCATTATCAGAATGTATATCTGGAATCTGTCTGTAATCAGGTCATGAGTCAGCTTCAGCAGCGAGAGGATTTTACGGAAGATGCCGCGCTTACCTTTATCGGCTATCCTTCCGAAACAGAGACCATCGCGAAATTTGATGATCTGAAGATCATGGGGACACACGTCATCAGCCGGAAAAAATATCTGAATTATTATATGGGGATCAGCTTCAACTATGCAGATCAGGAAACCCATGACCGGCTTGCCGAAGATCCGCGGATCAAAGGCATGCCCTCTTATCCATACTATGGTTATATTCAGAATATCGATGGCGTGATCTGCGTCAAACTGGGAGAAGAATGACGCTCTTTCACAGACAAACCTCTCCGTAAAAGATCTAATATGCAAAAAAACAGCCGCCTTGCCAGACATACTGGCAAGGCGGTTTTTCAGGATACCGTTACGGTATTATCTCAGCCACAGGCCAAGATTGTCGCCATCGACCATTTCCTGATAATCCGGAACGTTGTCAATGATGACTTCCTTATCCGGATAGTCGAAGCCCATGTTCTCGATCAGGGCCGCTACGGTTGCGACGTGACGTGCAACGCGCAGGGAGATCGGGAAATCACCGGAGCTGTAGTCCACATACAGCAGAGCGCCGTTGTGGATCTCGCTGGCTACCTTGTAGCACGGATCCTTGCCGGTGATGGCAAGCGCTTCATCCGTATAGCCGCGGAAACGGCCCTGAGACGGGTTGCCGACTTCGCACAGAAGGGCGAACGCGTCGGTATAGTCACCCAGTTCACGGTGGGTCAGACCGCGCAGATTCACGGGAGACGGTTCCACCTTGATCTTGATGCCCTGTTCCGCTTCCAGATTGATGGTGGCGGAGATACCGGCGATCTCAAGGGCTTTTTCGTGAGCCACGATCGCGTTGTTCACGGCATATTCCGGGCTGGATTCGTGCAGGTCGATGACCATGTCGATCTTCAGCGTGTTGATCATGTTGGTGACCGCATAGGATACTTTTTCTGTCAGCGTACCGTTGGCAATACCCGGGTAGCAGCGGTTCTGGTTACGCACTTCAGAGCCGGACAGGGTCTGCGTGGTATTCTTGCTTGC
The DNA here is from genome assembly GCA_902803355.1 of uncultured Lachnospiraceae bacterium. Lineage (GTDB taxonomy): Bacteria > Bacillota > Clostridia > Lachnospirales > Lachnospiraceae > UBA6987. The sequence goes on from CADCPP010000001.1 coordinate 23,835, forward strand.
ATTTTCATACCGAGGCGTCCAGTCGCCGGAGGTATGCAGATAGGTATCCGGATCAGGCCACTGGTCGATCGGGTTGGATGCACGGGAACCGAAGTGGAACGTACGGACATCGCCGTTTGCCGTAGTAAAGTGGATATACTGCGGAGTTCCTTCCAGCGGGTCGTTGTGAGACAGACCGGACTGGCAGATGTTCGGGATCACGTACACCGTGCCCTTCGTGGGCTTGAACTGTTCCAGCATGACGATCGCCGCCATATGGCCGGCCGGTTCATTCGCGTGCGTGCCGCCGAGGATCAGGACGGAGCCGCCCTCTTCTTCGCCTTCCAGCACGTAGATATCCACATCACCAAAGGAATTGGCAAGATACTGATTGTACTTGGAAAGCTTTTCCGTGCGGGTCACAGCAGAGCCTTCCGTCACAACATCCTCTACAAAATGACGTTTTTTGTAGAAGCTGATGCCGGCAAAGCAGGCCATAAAGATCGCAACGGCCAGAATAATACAGGTACTGACTAAACCTTTTTTCTTCATCCTGCACCTCCTACTTTATCATCAGCAGGCGTAAAGCCAGAGGCACAAGGATCATCGCGCACGCGATCTTATCCACCACGCGTTCTTCCTTGGTCAACAGGTTATACAGGACACTGAGGAAAACAATAGCGGCAATGACCAGATAAATAATGGTTGTAACTGTCATCTTTCTCTCCTCCCTTCCTTAACCGAAGACCGACCAGGCAAACATCTTGGACTTGACCAGGATGAAACCGGCCCAGACCAGAAGGATAATGATCGGAATGATACATTTCTTCAGGATCTTGGTATACTGCTTGACGCCGGTCACCTGAGCTGCGAACAGACCGGCCAGAGCGGTAGGCGGCATCATATCGCCAACGGAGGCGATCAGAGAGATCGCTGCCAGGCAGACGACCACGTTGCCGTTCAGGTAGGTGCCGTAAATGTAAGCGAACGGAACACCCAGCACGGAGCAGGCACCGAAGGAAGAAACCGCGCCGAACAGCGGGATGCTGATGCAGCAGGCGATGATCCACAGGGCTTCGGGGATCTCCAGGCAGGTCATAACGATGAAGCCGCGCACGCCGGTAGCGGTCATGATCTCAATGAACATGCCGACGCCCATCAGGATCGCCATAACGGGGGTAGCGGTACGGACGGCTTCCGTGACGGTTTTCAGCGGGTTGATCTTGCGTCCGGTAAACAGACCGACGATCGCGCTCGCCAGGAAGATCACCGGCATGCCGAGATCATCCACACCGATCTTCTGGGCAATGACCTTGAAGAAGATCATGAGAACGACCAGGACGAAGAACGGGATATAGATCTTCACGCCGTATTCCTTGCGGGTGGCATCCTGTTTTACCAGAGCGGGTTTCAGCTTTTCGTAGTCCAGATTCTTCACCTTCGGCAGGCCGAGCAGCAGCACGAACAGGATAGCCAGAGGGAAGGTCAGGAGCAGCAGCGGGCCGGTGAAGCCCACGTAGGGGACGTCAATGCCGGCGCAGATAACGAGCGCGGCCGTATTGACAGGAGGGGCGATCATGCCCAGGATACCGCCCATGGCGATGATCGCGCCGGCAGTCACATTATCCAGGCCCAGAAGCAGAAGCACGGGAGCCATAATGGAACCGGCGGACAGCACGGCAGCCGTGGAGGAACCGGTGATCATGCCGGGGAACATGATGATGAACATGATGAGGATCAGCAGAACGGCCGGCACCTTGTGGAATTTCTCGATCAGCAGGCTGGATAAGGCATCCAGAGCGCCCGAAGCTTCAATGACCTTCATAAAGATCATGGCGGTTGCGATCGTCAGGATGGTATCGACATAGCCGAACTCACCTTCCACCATCATACGGATGGTGTCGCTCAAGGTCTGCGCAAGACCGGTACCGTGCGCCAGCATGCCTTCCAGCGCGCCGCACAGCGCGGCGGCCAGCATGGAAACACCCACAGGCCATTTCAGCGCAAAGCAGCCGATCATGAAGACCCCAACCATCACGAAGAAGGTTATCATATAAGCTGTCATAGATTATCTCCTAATTTTCCGGAGGGAAAAGTCCCTCCGGAAATGCTTTGTCATTGATTATTGGCCCATCATGTAGGTGATGACGGTACGGGCATCCACGGATTTTTCGACATAGGCAGTCGGAACATTGTTCTTAGCCAGGATGTCATGCATATAGTTGTCCGTATCGCCGTCAACCTGGATCACGGCATACTGCGCATAAGGGAACGCCAGGTCGATGAACGCATCGGACAGGGTGCCGCGGCGATCCGTGCCGCCGGTGTGCATGCAGACGATGGTCATGCCCAGTTCCTGAGCCTTCTTGATGACAGCCGTTACACGGGCAGTTTCGGCAGCCTGGTCAAGTCCGGCGCCGCCAAGGCCCTTGGAGGAACCGCCGACGACCATGACCAGCACACTGTACTTGCTGGTGACCGCATTGGCATCGACCGTACCGTCAAAGGTATAGCCGGTAGCTTTGGCTCTCTTGAGCAGGTTGGCCAGGGTAGCGGCTTCCGTGCTCTGACCGACACTGGTGATCAGCAGCTCGCCCTTCAGGCAGCCCTGGGTCACAGCGGGAAGGCCCTTGGTATCCCAGTTGGCATCAGCGGGAGCGGCTTCGGAGCCGGCAGCTTCCGTAGAAGCAGCAGTTTCGGGAGCCTTGGTGGTTTCAGGAGCCTGAGTGGCCTGAGTGGACTGGGGAGCATTGGTG
>CADCPP010000002.1 GCA_902803355.1 uncultured Lachnospiraceae bacterium
ATCACATCCGGCGCTCTGACCACGACCTACACGGCCTCCCAGGGTCTGCTGCTGATGATCCCCAATATGTACAAGATCGCCGGCGAGATGCTGCCCTGCGTGATCGACGTGGCCGCCCGTACGCTGGCTACTCACGCGCTCTGCATTTTCGGTGACCAGTCCGATATCTATGCCTGCCGTCAGACCGGCTTCGCCATGCTCTGCGAAGGCAGTGTTCAGGAAGTCATGGACCTGACCGCGGTGGCTCACCTTTCGACCATCAAAGGCCGCGTCCCGGTGCTGAACTTCTTTGACGGCTTCCGGACCTCTCATGAATACCAGAAGATCGAGACCTGGGATTATGACGAGCTGAAGGAAATGGTCGACATGGATGCCGTTCAGGCCTTCCGCAATTCTGCTCTGAACCCTGAACATCCCTGCCAGAAGGGCTCTGCGCAGAACCCGGATATCTTCTTCCAGGTCCGTGAAGCCTCCAACAAGGCCTATGAAGCCTTCCCGGCCATCGTCGAAGGCTATATGAATGAAGTCAACAAGCGCATCGGCACCGATTACAAGCTGTTCAACTATCACGGTGCTCCGGATGCCGAGCAGATCATCATCGCCATGGGCTCGGTCTGCGAGACCATCGATGAGACCGTGGATTACCTGGTCGCGCGCGGCGAGAAGGTCGGCGTGGTCAAGGTCCGCCTGTACCGTCCGTTCAGCGCGAAGCACCTGCTGGATGTCATCCCGGAGACCGTGAAGAAGATCTCCGTCCTTGACAGGACCAAGGAACCCGGCGCCATGGGCGAACCGCTCTACATGGACGTCCTTGCGGCGATCCGCGGCACCCGCTTCCACAATGCCACCGTCTTCTCCGGCCGCTACGGCCTCGGTTCCAAGGATACGACCCCCGGCCAGATCGTTGCAGTGTTCCGCAATGAGGAGAAGCCCGTGTTCACCATCGGCATTGAAGATGACGTGACCGGCCTGTCCCTTAAGGTCGTGGAAGATCCCGATACGCAGCCTGCCTCCACCATTTCCTGCAAATTCTGGGGCCTCGGCGCGGACGGCACCGTCGGTGCGAACAAGAACTCCGTCAAGATCATCGGCGACCATACCGACAAATACGTCCAGGCCTACTTTGAATACGACTCCAAGAAGTCGGGCGGCCTGACCATTTCCCACCTGCGCTTTGGTGATGCGCCCATCAAGTCCACCTACTATATCAACAAGGCTTCCTTCGTGGCCTGCCACAACCCTTCCTACGTCCGCAAGTACAACATGGTCCAGGAAGTCGTGGACGGCGGCAGCTTCCTTCTGAACTGCCAGTGGGATCTGGACGGCCTGAACAAGCACCTGCCCGGCCAGATGAAGCGCTACATTGCGGAGCATGGCATCAAGCTCTACACCATCGACGGTGTGGATATCGGTCAGAAGATCGGCCTCGGCGGCCGCATCAACACCATCCTGCAGGCGGCCTTCTTCTCCATCTCCGGCGTCATTCCGGAAGAGGATGCGATCCGCTACATGAAGGATGCGGCGACCCATTCCTATGCCAAGAAGGGAGAAGCTGTCGTGGCCATGAACCATGCGGGCATCGACGCCGGCGCCAAGGAATACCATATGGTCGAGGTACCGGAAGACTGGAAGAACTGCCCGGATGAACCGCTGTTTGAGCTTGCCACCGGCGACCGCGAGGACGTTGTGGACTTTGTCAACAATATCCAGAAGCCCATCAATGCGCATGACGGCCAGAACCTGCCCGTCTCCGCGTTCCTGAAATATGCCGACGGCTCCACGCCTTCCGGCGCGGCAGCCTTCGAAAAGCGCGGCGTTTCCGTGCTGATCCCCGTCTGGGATCCTGCAAAGTGCGCACAGTGCAACTTCTGCTCCTATGTCTGCCCGCACGCCGCGATCCGTCCGGTCGCTCTGAATGCGGAAGATGTCGCGAACGCCCCCGAAGGCATGCCGATGAAGGATATGACGCTGATGCCCGGCTACAAGTTCGGCCTTGTCGTTTCCGCCATGGACTGCCTTGGCTGCGCCAGCTGCGTGAACGTCTGCCCGACCAAGTCCCTGACCATGGGCTCCTTCGAGGAGAACCAGGGCTGCCAGAAGGCCTTCGACTTTGCCGTCGCGCTTCCCGACAAGCAGGAAGTCATCGACAAGTTCAAAGAGACCACCGTCAAGGGCAGCCAGTTCAAGCAGCCGCTGCTTGAATTCTCCGGTGCCTGCGCAGGCTGCGGCGAATCTCCTTATGCGAAGCTCATCACTCAGCTCTTCGGCGACCGCATGTACATTGCGAACGCCACCGGCTGCACCTCCATCTGGGGCAACAGCTCGCCGTCCACGCCTTACACCGTGAACAAGGAAGGCCGCGGCCCGGCCTGGAACAACTCCCTGTTCGAGGACAACGCGGAATTCGGTCTCGGCATGGAACTTGGCCAGTCCACCATCCGCAACGCGCTGGCCGGCAAACTGAAAGCGCTGGCTGAGGAAAGCGCAGATGAGAAGCTCAAAGCGCTGTGCGAGGAGTACTTCGCCACTTACGATGACAGCAAGGCCAACAACGACGTGGTGCGCCGTCTGCTGCCGAATCTGGAAGCAAACAAGAGCGATGCCGCGGCAGAGCTGCTGAAGAACAAAGAATTCCTGGGCAAGAAGTCCCAGTGGATCTTCGGCGGCGACGGCTGGGCCTATGATATCGGCTTCGGCGGCCTTGACCACGCGATCGCTTCCGGACGTGACATCAACATCATGGTCTTCGATACCGAAGTGTATTCGAACACCGGCGGTCAGTCCTCCAAGGCGACCAATGTCGGCGCGGTGGCGCCGTTCGCCGCAGGCGGCAAGGAGGGCAAGCAGAAGGATCTGGCGCAGATGGCCATGAGCTACGGCTATGTCTATGTGGCGCAGATCGCCATGGGCGCGGACTACAATCAGACCGTCAAGGCCCTGACGGAAGCGGAAAGCTATCACGGCCCGTCGCTCATCATCGCCTATGCACCGTGCATCAACCACGGCATCAAGGCCGGCATGAGCAAGGCTCAGACCGAAGAAAAGAACGCGGTAGCCGCCGGTTACTGGCACAACTTCCGCTTCGATCCTCGCAAGGAGCAGCCGTTCCAGCTCGACAGCAAGGCCCCGACCATGGATTACAAGGAATTCCTGAAGGGCGAAGTCCGCTACACTTCGCTGGAGCTGAAGGATCCTGCCCGTGCCGCGATGCTGTTCGACAAGGCAGCTGGCTTCGCGAAGGAAAAATACGAACACCTGCTCAAGCTGCAGGAGGTCTACGGCAAATAAGCGATCCGCTCATTTAGCCTGATGAGATAAAGCCGCCGCATGGAAATGCTTTTCCTGCGGCGGTTTTTCTTTACGGCGGCCGGAACTTGCTGTACAATAGCAAAATAGTGACGGGATGCCCCGCCGGACCATCTGGAAAGAGAGAAGCGCCATGAAGATCACGGTCCTCTGCGTCGGACGGATCAAGGAAGACTATTTCACCGACGCCATACGCGAATATGCAAAGCGCCTGTCGCGCTATGTGAAGCTCGAAATCGCTGAAGTTGAGGATGAAAAAACGCCGGATAAGGCTTCCGACGCGGAAAACGCGGCCATAAAGGAAAAAGAAGGCGCAAGGCTGCTGGCCCGCCTGCCTGAGGATGCCTATGTCATCGCGCTGGCAATTGACGGGAAGGCGCCGGATTCCGTAGAGCTTTCGCAGCATATCGAAGAACTCGGCGTACGGGGAAAGAGCCATCTGTGCTTTGTGATCGGCGGCTCGCTCGGACTCTCGCCGAAACTGCTTGCCAGGGCAGATGAATCCTTAAGCTTTTCCCGGATGACCTTCCCGCACCAGCTGATGCGGGTCATTTTGCTTGAACAGCTGTATCGTTCCTTCCGCATCATGCGGGGCGAACCGTATCATAAATAGGTGAAGAGATGATCAGGATCCATGACTTAACGGTACCGCCGCTGCCGGAGGAAGAGCGGAGGAAGATATTGGAAAAGAAGATCCGCCGTTTTACCGGCGGCTATTTGCCGGCGTATCGTATCGTGCGGCGCTCGGTCGATGCACGCAAAAAAGAAGAGATCCGCTACATTTATTCGGTGGATCTGGAAGATGTGGACGCAAAGACGGAAAAACAGCTCCTGTTTCGGAAAAAAGGCTTTACGGCGGAACGGGTCGATCCGCTCGTTTACCGGCTGCCGGAGAGCGGAGAGGAAGCGCTTAATGCGCCGCCCCTGATCATCGGTGCCGGCCCTGCCGGACTGTTTGCCGCGTGGATGCTGGCAAAAGCCGGATACCGGCCTCTTGTGATCGAGCAGGGCGCTCCGGTGGAAGAGCGGGAGCGCGACGTGCAGGCTTTCTGGAAAGGCAGCGCGCTGAAGCCCTGGTCAAACGTGCAGTTCGGCGAGGGCGGCGCGGGGACCTTCTCCGACGGAAAACTGGTCACGGGCATCAAGGATCCGGACGGACGCATTCAGGAGGTGCTGCGCATCTTCACGGACTGCGGGGCGGATCCGTCGATCAGGTATGACGCGAAGCCGCATATCGGGACGGACGTTCTGAAAACGGTGGTAAAGAAGATGCGGGAGCAGATCATCAGCATGGGCGGACGCTTCCGCTTTCATACGCAGCTCCTTGATTTCCGGGCAGAAAACGGAAGGCTCTGCGCCGTCCGGCTGAGGGATACGCAGAGCGGATCAGAAGAGCTGATCCCGGCTTCTGCCATGATCCTCGCGCCCGGACACAGCGCGCGGGAGACCTTTTATGCGCTTCATGCTCAGGGGCTGCAGATGGAGGCCAAGCCCTTTGCCGCAGGTGTCCGCATCGAGCATCCGCAGAGCCTGATCAATACCATCCAGTACGGCAGCGCGGCGCCGGAAAATCTGCCGCCGGCAGACTACAAGCTGACGGCAAAGACGGCTGACGGCAGGAGCGTTTATTCCTTCTGCATGTGCCCCGGCGGACAGGTGGTCAACGCCTCTTCGGAGGAGGGGCGTCTGTGCGTGAACGGAATGAGCCGCCGCGCCCGGGACGGCCGGAACGCGAACGCTGCCCTGGTCGTCCAGGTGGAACCGAAGGATTTTGAAGACAAAGACCTTTTCGCGGGCCTGCGTTTTCAGAGAAGGATCGAAGAAACGATGTACCGCCTTGCAGGCGGAAAGATCCCGGTGCAGCGATGGGAGGAGTTCTCGCGGAGCAAGGAGGCTTTAAAAGAGACGGAAAAGGAGAGCGCCGCCCCTTCCCTGCCGCCTGCGCTTCAGGATATGCCGGAAGAAAACGAAGCAGAGACTGTTGTTCCGGATACCTGCGGCGCGTGGGTGAAGGCGGATGTGGCTTCCGCCCTGCCGGGCTTCATGTATTCCGCGCTCTGTGAGGCGATGCCTCAGTTTGACCGCCGCATGCCTGGCTATGCCTGCCCGGAGGCGCTCATCGAAGGCTTTGAAGGCCGGACCTCTTCCCCCATCCGCATCCCGCGGGGTGGGGATGGACAGAGCAATATCCGAGGCATCTATCCTGCAGGAGAAGGCGCAGGCTATGCGGGAGGCATCACCTCGGCAGCCGTAGACGGGATCAAAGCGGCTGAGCAGATCATCCGCAGGTTTGACCGTCTGGAGAAGAATACATAAAAACGAAGTGCAGATCCTTGGGATCTGCACTTCGTTTACGCGGTCATGACGGGTTTGGGTGAGAGGGGAAGACGGTAAGATCCATAAAGGATCAGACGGCCTGCACCTGGGCGGCATGGTTTTCGATCTCTGACTGGATAAAGGGAAGGACTTCGTCGCGGTGGATTTTCAGAACATAGGCAAACTCTTCATACAGGACAGATTCCGCGTCCTTCAAAAAGTTCTCATCTGCCGCGTGCATCTTGTGGCCGCTGTCTACCAGACTTTCACGATGTTCATACAGGGTCTTGATGAGCCGGATCACTTTCTTGTGATCCCCGCTTTTGATGATCCGGGCATACTCTTCTTTGCGGGTGGATTCTTTTTCGATCCAGATGGTTTCTTCTTCGGTCATACCGTGGATGGCAGAGATGATCTCGTCGCGGGTAAGGACCCGGCGGAGCTTTGCCATGGTTTTTTCATTGTCGGTGGGCAAGAACAAGACAGCATCGCGCCGAAAAAGCGGGTGCAGCTCATAAAAGAGCTTCTTCGCGCCCAGCATGTTCTTCTCTACGATGGCTGTAATGGTACAGACGCCGTCTGCCGCGTACAGGACAGTATCGTTGACGGAATACATGGCATGCTCCTTTCGTTTACTGATTTTAACTTAACTTAACACTTTTTTTACAAAAAAGCAAGTGAAAATGTGAGCAAAACAGCGTTATTAGTGTAATAAATATAAATTTTCAATAAACTGCATCGCCTGAACAGGGGATAAATAACTCGTTTTTGCTTTTGAGTTGACAAAAAAGCGTTCTGATTGTATTTTAAGCATAGTAAAGACAGGAGGACTCACGTGCAGGTCATAGCCGGAAAAGCAAGAAGACTGCTTCTGAAAACGATCCCGGGAATGGATACCCGTCCCACCCAGGACCGGATCAAGGAAACATTGTTCAATATTCTGCAGCCCGATGTGCCGGGCAGCCGCTTTCTGGATCTGTTTGCGGGAACGGGAGCCATCGGGATCGAGGCGCTTTCCCGCGGTGCCCAGCGGGCGGTCTTCGTTGACAACGCGCACAAAGCGGTCTCATGCATGAAAGAGAACCTGGCGCACACTCATCTGGAAAACGAGGCGCTTGTCATGGAGTCGGACGCCCTGGCGGCGATCCGAAGACTTGCGCTGCAGGGCGCAAAATTCGACCTGATCTTCCTGGACCCTCCCTATGACGCCGGGCTGGAAATGCCGGTGCTCAGGGCGCTCGATAAGGCGGAAATTCTTGCGGTAAACGGCCTGATCATCGTGGAAGCAAGACGGGAAAAGACCCTGGACGGCCTGGAAGAGACAGACTTTATCATCACCAGGGAAAAAGAGTATAAAAACAACAAGCATATTTTTCTGAAGAGAAAGGAGGACTGATATGGCAGGAAAAACAGAACGGATCGGCTTTTATCCGGGCAGTTTTGACCCCATCACCCTCGGTCATCTGGATATTATCAGACGTGCGGCGCCGCTGTTTGACAAACTTTATCTCGGCGTCCTGGTAAATCTGCAGAAAAAATCATTGTTTTCTGAAGAAGAACGTGTTAAAATGATAGAACGTGTGACCAAAGATATCCCTAATGTTGAGGTCATATCGTTTTCCGGACTGCTGGTGGATTGCTGCCGCAGTTACGGAGCATTCACTCTGGTGCGCGGGATCCGCGGAGTCACGGACTTCGATTACGAGATGCAGCTTGCTCAGGGCTATCGGGCTCTGGATGACAGGATCGATACCGTGTTTTTGTTTGCTGATCCGTCCGTTGCCTATGTCAGTGCCACGTCAGCCAGACAGCTGGCGGAATACGGCGGAGATCTGGAAAAGTTTCTGCCGCAGGAACTGATCGAAACGGTCAGAAATAAATTTAAAGAACATTAACTGCTGGGGACCGCAAGGTCGGGAGGATTTTTTATGAGCAGGATCGAACAAATCATCAACGAGATGGAAGAATATCTGGATGGCTGCAAAGCCCAGGCATTTTCCAACAGCAAGCGCATCGTTGTCGAAAAAGACGTGATCGATGATATGCTGGTGGAACTGCGCATGCGGACACCCGAGGAGATCAAGAAATATCAGAAGATCATCGCGAACAAGGATGAGATCTTAAGCGAAGCGAAGAAAACGGCGGAAAACACCATCTATGAAGCCAGCAAGCAGAAAGAAGAGATGGTGAGCCAGAGCGAGATCATGCGGGAAGCTTATGCGCAGGCGCAGCAGCTCATGCTGGATACCGAAGCGAAGGCCCAGAAGCTGGTCAATGACGCGACTGTGGAAGCCGATGAGATCCGCCAGAACGCCATGAATTATACCGATTCCCTGCTGGAAGGTCTGCAGGATTTCCTTGCTCATTCCATGGACAGCATGCAGAACCGCTTCGGCGCGTTCTTTAATCAGCTGAACGCCAGCTACCAGGTCGTCGCGGCCAACCGCGAAGAGCTGCACAGCAAGGTCTCCGAATCGGGAGAAACTGCGGGCGACGAACCGAAAGAAGAGGAATAAGACCAGAGTACATCCCACCGAAGATGCCGCCCCGTCGGGCGGCATTTTCTGAAAGAGAGCGGATGACAAAGGCGGATAGAAAACGGCGGAAAAGGCGGAGGATATGATCGATCTTGCCCATGTAAAAGGAGTGATCTTTGATCTGGACGGAACGCTGCTGGATTCCATGGGAATGTGGCAGGAGATCGACCGGGAGTATCTGGCCCGTTTCGGGAAGATAGCGCCGGACGATCTGCAGCGAAGGATCGAAGGCTTCAGCGTTTTGGAAACGGCACAGTATTTTCAGTCGGCCTTTGCGCTTCCGGACAGCATCGAAACGATCATCGCCGACTGGAACGAGATGGCGAGAGAGGAATATCTGTACCGTCTGCCTCTGAAAGAAGGGAGCGCGGAACTGGTGAAACGGCTCGCCGGGGAAGGCTTTAAGCTTGGAATTGCCACGACCAATTACCGGAACCTGACAGAGGGCTGCCTGGAGCGGCACGGGATCCTTTCCTTCTTCTCCGCTGTAATGACTTCGGCGGAGATCGAAAAAGGAAAGCCCGATCCGGAGATCTATCTGAAGGCGGCAGCGGCTATGGGCGTGGACCCGCGCAGCTGCGTAGTCTTTGAGGATCTCCCCGCAGGACTTCTTGCCGGAAGGCGCGCAGGCATGCAGACGGTCGCGGTATGGGACGCGGCTTCCGAAAAGACAGACGAAGAAAAACGCAGGCTTGCCGATGATTATGTCAAAACACCGGGAGAGTGGCTGAGGAAAACCATGCCGCTTTGACCCGGAAAACAAAGGAGAAACATGTCAGTATTCAAGAATCCGAATTATAAAGGCTCATACGATTATCTGGCTGCCCGCAGGCGTCAGTATATGGCTTATACGATCCTTTGCGCGCTGCTCGTGGCCGCCTTTTTCCTGACGGGCTGGCTGCTCACGCATACCAAGAAGAATCTGTTTATTCTGCCGGCGCTGATGTGCGTCATTCCTTTTGCGAACTTCCTGTCGGCCTATATCGCCATGTCGGCAGGCGCGAAATATTTGGAGCCGGAAAAGCGCAGCCTCGTCCGGCGCTTTGAGGATTCCGGCATGCTCTATTATCATCTCATGTACTGCGACGCAAAGGGCAAACGTCAGTATCTGGATTGCGTGGTCTTTTATCAGGGCGGCATCGTGGCGTACTGCTCCAAGCTGAAGGCAGAGCGGAAGACGGATATCGAATCGGACTGCATCACGCGGCTTCAGAAAAAGGGCGTTACGCAGCGCCTGAAGATCTATACCGACTGGGATGAGTATGCAAAACGCATCGCGGAGATCGGGGACGAGGTCCCGGAAGAAGACGTCAAAAAGGTCGAGCGGGCTATGGAACAGTTCCTGAACCTGTGCCTGTAAGCGGCCGTATCAAATAAGCAGCAGAGGAAGCGCATGCAGAAGATCACGGTGGGCGCGGCGGATGCCGGACAGCGCCTGGATAAATTCCTGCAGAAATATCTGAAGGAGGCCGAAAAAGGGTTCCTTTATAAGATGCTGCGCAAAAAGAATATCACTCTGAACGGAAAGAAGGCTGACGGGAGCGAAAAGCTTGAGGCTGCTGATGAGATCTGTTTTTATTTTTCCAACGAGACCTTTGAAAAATTCCGCGGCGTCCATGTTGTCTCCGGAGGCGCGCTGAGCACGCCTGGGGCTGCAGGCAGCACGCAGAAAAACCCTGCCAAGGCCGCTCCGGATGCTTCAAAACTCAGCATCGTTTATGAAGATGATCACGTCCTTTTTGCGGACAAGCCTGCAGGCCTGCTGACCCAGAAGGCAAAGCCGGAAGATATTTCCCTGAATGATATCATTGCCATGTATCTTGAACAGGGCGGAAAGACAAGCGGGCTGACTTTTTCCGCGGGAACGGCAAACCGCCTGGACAGAAATACGAGCGGACTTGTGGCTGCCGGAAAGACGCTTGCCGGTCAGCAGCTTCTGGCGTTCCTGTTTAAAGAAAGACTGATCGAAAAATACTACTGGTGCATCGTGAGCGGAACGGCAGAGAGCCCTCTGCATCTCAAACAATATTACCGGAAAGATGAGGCCACGAATACGGCTCAGCTTCTGGATAAGCCCCTGCCGGGAACGCAGACGGCAGAGCTTTATGCGGTACCTCTCGCCCGGCTTGATGAAGGCTTTACGCTTCTCCGCGTCCGGCTGATCACCGGAAGGACGCATCAGATCAGAGCGCAGCTTTCCGCGGCGGGGCATCCCGTGCTCGGCGACGGAAAATACGGCGATGCGGCCGTTAACCGCGCCTTTTCCGCGCGGCATGGCTATCCGCTTCGCCATCAGCTGCTGCATGCAAAGGAAATGATCGTTTCCGCACCGGCGGAAGAGATGGCGGAACGCTCCGGCCTTTCCGGGGAGGCGCTCAGAGAATTGCGCTCCCTTGCGGGAAAGACGATCTCGGCGCCGCTTCCGGCCAGCTTTGCCAGCTGCCTGCGTTTTCTCGGAGGTGATGAGGATGGCAAGTAATCACGGCCTGCGCGGTTCCACACTGGAAGCGCTGATCAACCTGACCATCGACCGCTACCGCGAGGACGGCCTTGCCCTGATCCAGAAGATCCCGACCCCCATCACGCCGGTCGAGATCGAGCAGGAGAGCCGCCATATCACGCTGGCCTATTTTGACCAGAAGAGCACGGTGGACTATATCGGCGTGGTGCAGGGCATCCCGGTCTGCTTTGACGCCAAGGAAAGCAAGATCGATACCGTTCCCCTCGCCAATGTGCACGAGCACCAGATGGTCTTTATGGGGGATTTCGAGAAGCAGGAGGGGATCGCCTTTTTTATCCTGCTGATGACACACCGGGATGAGCTGTTCTACATCCCGTACCGTGTCATGAAATGCTTCTGGGACAGGGCGAAAGACGGCGGCAGGAAGAGCTTTACCTACGCAGAGCTGGACCAGGACTGGCGCATCATGCCGGGAGAAGGGCTTCCCGTACCGTTTCTGAAACTGCTGCAGAAGGATCTGGATGAGCGCTGACCTGCTGCCCGGAGCCCCGAAACTTTTCTGAACAAAGGAGCGATGCATGCGTAAGCTTGCCCTGAGCGACGATATCTTAATGCGGGTGGAAAAACCGGCCCGCTATGTGGGCGGCGAACTGAATGCCGTCATGAAGGATAAAGACAAGATCGACATCCGTTTTGCCATGTGCTTTCCGGATGTCTATGAGATCGGGATGTCGTACCTTGGCATCCAGATCCTGTATGACCTGTTCAACCGCCGGGAGGATACCTGGTGCGAGCGGGTCTATTCGCCGTGGCCTGATCTGGACAGCATCATGCGGGAGAAAAAGATCCCGCTTTTTGCTCTGGAATCGCAGGATCCGCTGAAGGACTTCGATTTCCTCGGCTTTACGCTCCAGTACGAGATGGGCTACACCAATATCCTGCAGGTGCTGGACCTTGCGGGGATCCCGCTGCTTGCAAAAGACCGCGCGGACAATGACCCGCTCGTGATCGGCGGCGGGCCGTGCTCTTACAATCCGGAGCCTCTCGCAGACTTTTTTGACCTCTTCTATATGGGAGAGGGCGAAGTAAGCTATGACGCCCTTCTGGAACTGTATAAAGCCAATAAAAAAGCGGGCGGAAGCCGCATGACGTTTTTGAAAAAAGCGGCATCCGTGCCGGGGATCTATGTGCCCTGCCTGTACGAAGCGGCCTATCATGACGATGGGACGCTTGCTTCCTTTACGCCCCTCTTCCCGGAAGCGCCGGCAACGGTGCGACGCGTGATCGTGACCGATCTGAACGATACCGTTTACCCGGATAAGCTCATTGTTCCGTACGTGCGCTCCTTCCAGGACCGCGTAACGCTGGAAGTGATGCGGGGCTGCATCCGCGGCTGCCGATTCTGCCAGGCCGGCATGGTCTACCGTCCGCTGCGGGAGCGTGATGTGGACTGGCTGAAAGCGCAGGCGGAAACCATGCTGAAAGCCAGCGGCTATGACGAGATCACCCTGAGCTCCTTAAGCACCAGCGACTATACCGGACTGCCTGAGCTCACCGATTATCTGATCGGGGACTGCGGCAGCAGACATATCAACATTTCCCTGCCGAGCCTGCGCATCGACGCCTTTTCCCTGGATGTGATGAGCAAGGTGCAGGATGTGAAAAAGAGCAGCCTGACCTTTGCACCGGAGGCCGGAACACAGCGCATGCGCGATGTGATCAACAAGGGCATCACGGAAGATGATATTTTTCACGGCGCTGCGGAAGCTTTCCACGGCGGATGGAACAAGGTGAAGCTGTATTTCATGCTGGGCCTGCCCTCGGAGACCGATGCAGATGCCTTGGGCATCCCGGATCTTTGCGAGCGGCTGTCCGAGCTGTACTTTGCCGAGATCCCGAAGGAACAGCGGAACGGCCGGGTACAGATCACCGCAAGCTCCTCCTTCTTCGTTCCGAAGCCCTTCACGCCTTTTGAGTGGGCGCCCATGCTGCCGCGGGAGGAATATCTGCGCCGGGCATTTCTGGTGAAGGATTCCATGCGCGCGCAGAAGAACAATAAATCCCTGCATTATGAGTACCATGACGCGGAAGTCACGCTCCTGGAAGGCGTTCTTGCCCGTGGAGACAGAAAAGTAGGCAAAGTCATTCTGCGAGCTTATCAGCTTGGGTGCATGTTTGATGCCTGGAGCGAGCGATGCGACTACGGCAAATGGCTGCAGGCGTTTCACGATACCGGAATCGATCCGGACTTTTATACGCAGCGGGAGCGAGGAGAAGATGAGCTCTTCCCCTGGGATTTTATTGATATCGGCGTAACGAAGCGCTTCCTTCGCCGGGAGTGGGATCGGGCGATGCAGGCCAAAGTGACCCCGAACTGCCGGGAAGCCTGCAGCGGCTGCGGCGCAGCCTCGTATGGCTGCGGGATCTGCATGATGCCCCGCGGAAAAGTGCCGGACGGCAGCAAGGCAGCCGGAGCTTCCGGAGCGGAAGGAGGAAATGCATGAACATCCGCATCCGTTTCGGCAAGGAAGGCATGATGCGCTATATCGGTCATCTGGATGTGCTGCGCACCTTCCAGAAGATCTTCCGGCGCGCCGGGGTCCCCATGATCTATTCCAACGGCTACAGCCCTCATCCAGTGATGAGCTTTGCGCTGCCGCTCGGTCTTGGCCAGACCAGCGAGGGCGAATATCTGGACGCGGCAGTGGAAGATGGAGCAGATCCGAAAGCCGTTCTGAGGGCCCTTAAGAAGGCAACGTCGCAGGAACTGCCCGTCTACGCCCTGCGCGTTCTGCCGGAAAAGGCGGAAAACGCCATGGCGGCCGTGGGAGGCGCCGTGTGGAAGGTGATACTGCCGCAAAACATGCCCGCAGAAGGGGCAAATTCGGCCCTTAAAGCCATTTTGAGCCGCGAGACGATCATTCTCCCAAAAAAAACGAAAACACGCGAGATCGAGCTGGATATCCGTCCGATGATCGTTTCCGCAGCGATCGAAGACGGCTCGCTTTTGATGACGATCGCCGCGGGAAGCAGGGCGAATCTTGCTCCGGATGTCCTGCCCGGACTGCTTGCTGCGCAAATGGGGCTTGAACCGGATGCCGTTTCCTGGCAGATCCGGCGTCTGGACCTGCTGGATCATAACGGCAGCTCACTTGGCAGCGTGGGAGAGGAGACGTAATGGGAAAGCTGATCCTCACGAGGTACCGGGACGGCGTTCTGTCTGCATTATATGACGGAAAGCGCGTGATCCTTCTGGACTGGAACGGCAAGAGCGATGCACCGCGTCGCGGCGATATCTTCCGCGCCAGGATCGAATCGGTGAACCGCGGCATCGAGGCCGCCTTTGCCGATCTTGGCAGCGGATATAAAGGATACCTGCCGCTTGAGGGCGATAAGTCCCTGAAGGCCGGTGCGGAATTAAGCGTACAGGTCGACAAGGAAGCAGTGAAGACAAAGCTTCCCGTGCTGACGCGTCAGCTGTCTCTTCCCGGGAAATATCTGGTGCTGCTGCCGGAAGGAAGGGGCATCAGATGGTCGCGTAAGCTTGATCCGGAAAGCCTGCCGGCTGATCTTTCTGAACGCCTTGCGCCTTACGCGCAGGACAGCGGGCTGATCGTACGGACAAATGCGGCAGATGCTGAGCCGGAATCGATTCTGCAGGAAGCCGGGCGACTGAGCGAGCTGGCAAAGCAGATCGCCGTCCGCGCAGAGCACAGTCTCTGTCCTTCGCTCCTCCTTAAGGGAGAAGCAGAGTATCTTGCCCTGCTGCGCGACCTTCGCGAAGGAGAAGCCGAGGAGATCCTGACGGACGATCAGGAAATCTTCCGGGAAGCCGAAGAGTGGCTGAAAGCAAATCAGCCGGAGGACCTGCCGAAGCTTCGGCTGTATACAGACCCCCGGATGCCTCTTGCCGCCCTGTATTCGCTGGAGACTGCGCTGCGCAGGGCAACGGAAAAGAAGGTCTGGCTGAAGAGCGGCGGATACCTGATCATCGAGCCGACAGAAGCGATGACGGTCATTGATGTCAATACCGGAAAAAATGAAGGGCGCAGATCAGCAGAAGAGACGATCCTGGAGACCGATCTTGAGGCGGCATGGGAGATCGCGGCGCAGCTGCGGCTTCGGAACATCAGCGGCATCATCGTAGTCGATTTCATCAACCTGAAGGAAGAAGCGAACCGGGCAAAGCTCACCGCAGCGCTCGCCGAAGCGGTGAAGGCCGATCCCGTGCATACCGCTGTGGAAGGTCTGACCAGACTGGGGCTGATGGAGCTGACGCGCAAGAAACGCTCTGCACCTCTCCGGGAAAAAATCAGCCCTTCCGCAGGACCTGATTCTTTTTCCGAAAAAAGTTGTTGACAAATCCATTCCGGATGTGTATAGTAGTCAAGGCATCGAGGCGTGGCTCAGCTTGGTAGAGCGCTGCGTTCGGGACGCAGAGGTCGCAGGTTCAAATCCTGTCGCCTCGACTG
>CADCPP010000003.1 GCA_902803355.1 uncultured Lachnospiraceae bacterium
TCACGGGGATCCGGCGTGGTCCAGGGCATATTGTTCTGATCGCCGTCCACAAAGCCGCCGTCCACGAGCAAAACGATTAAGCCGGCCCGCTTAATCGCAGACATTAAAGTTGACGCTCCCGAAAGAGAGCAGGGTCTGTGCTGTTTCTTATTTTCCTGTTTTATCCGCTTGGTCTTACCAGTTCTCGTAACGAGCCTGCCGGTCAAGGCCGCGGATCCGCTGCATCTCTTCTTCAGTTAGTTCAAAATCGAAAAGATCGTAGTTCTCCGCAATATGCTCCGGATTGGAGGATCCGGGGATGGCAATAAAGCCTGCCTGCAGCTGCCAGCGCAGAATGATCTGCGCGGAAGACTTCCCGTACTTTTCCGCAAGTTCCGTGATCACGCTGTTCCCGAAGTGCTCCGCGGTGTGCCCCCGCCCGCCGAAGGGATACCAGGACTCGATCACGATCCCGTACTGACTGACATAGTCCTGCAGGGCGATGTTCTGATAGTACAGGTGGTTTTCATTCTGGATCACAGCCGGAACGATCTTCGCAAAGGATAACACTTCGTCCACCTGCGCCTTCGTGTAGTAATTCGAGATCCCGATGGATCGGAGCTTGCCGGCCGCCACGGCATCCTCCATGGCCTTGTACACGCCTGCGTCGTCATAGCCCGGCTGATGCCCCAGCATCTCTCAGTGAAAAAGTGACCGTGACGTTCCCGCTGCCGAGGATCTCCTTCAGCTGAGCCTGAGGCAGGTCCTGCACTTTTCCGAGCCTTGTGAAGCTCCAGCTGTTCACGCCGTAATAGATGGTGATCTGATTGCCCTGATAGAGGATCACGTCGCCGGGCTCCGTGGTGATCTGCTCGTCGTTTCGGGGAAGCGAGGTCCCGAGAGGACCGACCTTCTCGAAGTTTCCGTAATCGTGCATTTCGACCGTCACATCGCCTCTTTTCAGGAGTTCCAGGAACGCGTCCGCAGAAGAATTCTCCGCCGGAAGGATCCTCAGGGTCTTTCCACCAACGTGTGCGTAGATCATTCTCTCTTCTCCTTCCGGCGCCGCGGGCGCCGTGCCGTGAGGCTCTGCAGCCTTGCTGCCAGCTTCTTCCGGCACCGCCTCTGTCGTGCTCTGAGCCGCTGCGCTGCTTTGCGGCTCTGCGCTGCGGGACGCCTGGGCCTCTTCCCCTGAGCCCGGTTCAGCGGGCCCTGTCAGGCTTGTTTCTTCTGTCTGGCGGGGAGATCCGGAAACATCTGTCACAGCCTGCCTGCTGCCGCAGCTGCCAAGGAGCAGCACGGTCAACAGCAGAAACACCAAAGTGCGGGGCCGCTTACTCCAGCGTTTTTCCGAATTCATAGGCTTCATCCTGCTTGTCCTTCTTTCCGGAGGCCTCACCCGGGGCGGAGATCCCGCCGCAGAAGAGGGTACCTGCAAGGCTGGCTTTCTCAAAGCAGTCCACCCAGCCCTGCAGGCCGCTAACGGCTTTTTCCGGCACGAAGGCTTCGTCTTCCGCGGCCGTTGTCAGCATGTAGACTCTGCGGAATCTGTAATCAGACGGATAGAGCGGATTCAGCCGGTCCAGCAGGGTCTTCATCTGCCCGCTCATCTCGTAGTAGTAGATCGGCGTAGCAAACACGAGCGTGTCCGCATTTTTGACCTTTTCGGCGATAAGGACCGCATCGTCGTTCAGAACGCACTTCTGCGTTTTCTGGCAGGAAAGGCAGCCGATGCAGAACTTCAGCTCCTTTCCTTTCAGGCTGACATGCTCGACTTCATGTCCTGCATCTTTTGCGCCCGCGATCAGACGTTCAGTCAGAAGATCGGAATTGCTGTTTGCCCGGAGGCTCGTGGAGATCACAAGGACTTTGCTCATCTGTCTGCTCCTTATTTCAGATATTCACGGAAGAAATTTTCCAGCTTGTCAAAGGGGATGGCGTCTTTGCCGCCGCCGTCATAGAGATCGGTGTGGACGGCACCCGGGATGATCATGAGTTCCTTGTTCCCCGCGTATTTGCTGTCTCTGATCATGTCCGCATAGGCATCGCGGGAAAAATAGCAAGAATGGGCCTTGTCGCCGTGGATCAGCAGGACCGCGCTGCGGATCTCGTTCGAGTATTTCAGGATCGGCTGATTGATAAAGCTCTCGCAGCCGATAACATTACAACCGCCGTTGGAGTTCAGGGAACGGGCATGGTAACCGCGTCCGGTCTTATAATAATCATAGTAATCCTTAACGA
>CADCPP010000004.1 GCA_902803355.1 uncultured Lachnospiraceae bacterium
CCGCGCCATGGTGCGCAATGCGAAGGTCTTCCTGATGGACGAACCGCTGTCCAACCTGGACGCCAAGCTCCGCAACCAGATGCGCGCGGAGATCATCCTGCTCCGGAAACGCCTGGACACCACCTTCATCTACGTGACGCACGACCAGACCGAGGCTATGACCTTAGGCGACCGCATCGTCATCATGAAGGACGGCTACATCATGCAGGTCGGCACGCCCACCGAAGTGTTCGAGAAGCCCGCAAACCTCTTCGTTGCGGAATTCATCGGCGCCCCGAAGATGAACACCTTCAAGGCCGAGCTGGTGAAGGAAGGCGGAAAGTACTTCGTGAAGGCCTTCGGCGCAAAGCTTCCGGCCGACGGTGAAAACGGAAGACTCCTGGGCGAGAAGGGCTACGGCAGCCGCGAAGTGATCCTGGGCGCCCGTCCCGAGCACATCACCTTAGCTGACGGCCCGGCGGAGAACGCGATCGAAACCACCCTGATCGTCAACGAAATGATGGGCAGCGAGGTGCATCTGCACATCCGCACGAAGGACGGCACCGACCTGATCGTCCGCGTTCCCACCATCCAGCTCTCCAAAGAGCAGCGCGAAAACCTGTACGCCGGGGCGACCCTGTACATCACCTTCGAAGACAAGGTCATGTACTTCTTTGATCCGGAAAGCCAGGAGAACCTGCTGTTCCACTAAAAAGCAAACGCTCTTCGGAGCACGAAAAAACGGCCGCCCGCGGGCGGCCGTTTTCTTATGTGCTCAGGGGAAGTCTTTCTACCGCAGGACCACGCTCGTCTGCGGGTCGATGATGAGGGTCGTTCCGTTAAGAGAAGTCTCTGCCGGATCCTCAAAGCTCGTCACGCCGATGAAGGCCGCAAGCTTCGTGAAGTGTCCGCCGCCGATCTGGGAAAGGTCCAGCGTCACGCTCTTGTTTGTCGTATTATGGAGCACCATGCAGAGGCTTCCGTCCAGGGAGGCAATGAAGCCGCCCACGTTCGTGCCTTCCAGGTTCAGCGAGGTATACTCTCCTCTTGCGATCTCCGGATTCGCGTTCCGGATCATGATCAGCTTTTTGTAATAATTATACAGGCTGTCGCCGTCGCCGATCTGGCTCGCCACCGTCCCGTTCGACTGCTGATTCTTCTGGTTATAGGTCGCTTCGGACGGATCCTTCACACTGTCCCCGTCGCCCCAGAGCATGGCAAGGCGCCTGTCCGCATCGGTATTGGCCGAGCCGCGCGAGCCCTTAAGGCCGATCTCCTCGCCGTAGTAGATAAACGGCGAGCCGGGGCCGAGGATCAGCAGATTGGCTGCCACCTTCGCGTAGCCGGACGCCAGGGTCAGATAGCCCGCCGAGCGGTCGGTATCATGATTAGCCAGGAATGGCACGATCATGGCGTCGCCGCGCATGGCCTGGACGGTCTTCAGATACTTCTCCGTGTACCCCGTCAGCGTGTTGACATTGCCCATGCGCGCTGCGTCCACGTACATGCCGGTGGACTGCGCCACGGTAAAGTTGAAGCAGTTGAGCGCCGGGTAATACAGCTGGGTGATGGAGTCGCTGTCCCAGACCTCCGCAACGGTGTAAAGCTCCGGTTTGATCTTTTTCAGTTCCGCGATGTACCATTCCCAGAACGCGGCTGAGGCGGGATCATCGCCGAAGTAGATGTATTTCGCGGCGTCAAAGCGGAAGCCGTCAATCCCCATATCCAGATAGAACTTTGCGACCTTCAGCATCTCTTCGCGAACGGCTTCGTTGTCATAGTTCAGCTCCGGCATGCCGCCCCAGAAGTTGCACTCATAATAGTCGCTGCTGCCGCTGATGCGGGAGAAGGTCCGGCCGGAAAGCCGTGCCTGAGTGCCCCAGGAATAGAAATCATAGTAAGGGTCTTCGGTATCGCCCTTCTGGTGCGCCTTCGTAAAATCCAGGAACCACTGGTGATTGCTCGCCGTATGGTTGATCACAAGGTCCAGGATCAGCTTCACGTTCCGCTCATGGCAGAGGGCGATCAGTTCCTTCAGATCGTCCATGGTCCCGAACTGCGGGTCGATCGTATAGTAATCGCTCACATCGTATTTGTGGTAGGTCGGCGACTTGAAGATGGGGGTCAGCCAGATGCCTTCGACGCCAAGGCTGAGCCCGGAATCCGGGTCGCCGTCATTTAAGTAATCCATGCGGTTGATGATGCCGCGAAGATCGCCGATGCCGTTGCCGTCGCTGTCCGAGAAGGAGCCCACGAAGATCTCATAGAACACACGGGCATTGTCTTCCGTGGGGCCGGCAGAGGCAAAGGCCTCACCCTTGATGACTGCCTCACCGGTCTTTTCATCCAGGGGGTACTGCCCTGTCTTGTCCATCTCACTGCTTGTTTCCACCGGTACCGACTCCGTTTCCGCGGACGTCGAGTCCGCACTGCTTGATTCCTTCTGCCTGCCGCAGGCGCCAAGGCACAGGCTGACCGCCAGCAGCGCCGCAAGACCTCTCAAATGCCGTTTTTTCATGGCCTCTTCCTCCGGTCGTTTATATCGTTCGTTCCATATACAGGACCGTGTAGCGTTCCTGTTTGTCCTCTTTTCCGTTAAAGGCAAAGCCCTGCTTCTGCCAGAATTCTATGGCCGGCGTGTTCTCTCTGACTACGCCCAGGATGAGCCTGTTATAGCCCTGTGCTTCCAGTGAGGCCCGGATGTCCGCAAAGAGCTGTGAGCCGATGCCCTGCCCCTGCAGCTTAGCATCTACGATGAACCAGCCGATGAAGGCGCTCCCTTCTTTCGGATAATCCGTGATCAAATCCAGGATGGCTACCAGCTTGTCATTCTCGTCATAAAAGCCCATGAAATGCTTCTGGGAGGCGTCCGTGCCCTCAGGCATCTCGCTAATGACCTCGGTGAGGTTCCGCTTGGTCGGTTCAGTATGCAGGTAGCGGTAGAAGCGGCGGTTCGCGCGGCAAAGATTATAGACCGCCGTGATATCGCCTTCCGTGATCTTCTTTACCTCGTAGACTGTTGACAGGGCGGCCGTATCCAGATTTCCGCTGCCGCCGTTTTCGTAATCGATCGCGACGCGGAACTGGGTCTCATACAGCTCGCGGTAGACGCCGCCCATGGCGAGCAGCTCTTCATGCGTGCCCTGCTCGGCGATCACACCGCCGGACACCACCAGGATCTTGTCTGCCTTCAAAATGGTGCTCAGGCGGTGCGCGATGACGATGCTGGTCCTTCCCTGCATCATGATGTCCAGGGCGTCCTGGATGGCGCTCTCGGAGATCGAATCGAGCGCGCTCGTGGCCTCGTCAAGGATCAGGATCTTCGGATCCTTCAGGATCACGCGGGCGATGGAGATGCGCTGCTTTTCGCCGCCGGAAAGCTTGAGGCCGCGGTTGCCGACCTCCGTATCATAGCCCTTCGGCTGACGCATGATGAAGTCGTGAATGGACGCCTTTTTGCAGGCTTCCTCGAGTTCCTCCTGCGTAGCGTCTTCCTTGGCATAGAGCAGGTTCTCACGGATGGTGCCGTTAAACAGGTAAGTATCCTGCGTCACGATGCCGATGTTTGAGCGCAGCCAGGCAAGGTCCATCTCCCGCACATCCACGCCGGCGATGGTCACTTTCCCGCCGCAGACGTCATACAGGCGCGGGATCATATTGACGACGGTCGATTTGCCGGAGCCCGAAGGCCCTACGACCGCGTACATCTTCCCGCCCGGCACCGTGAAATGCACGTCCGAAAGCAGAGGCTTATCCTCCGTATACTGGAACTTCACGTGGTCGTAAACGATGTCCTGCCGCTCCAGAGAGGGCTTTACACCGTTCTCCGGGCTTTTGATGGTGATGGGTCGGTCCAGATAGTCGAAGATCCTTGTAAACAGCGCCAGCGATCTGGTAAAGTCCACGCCGAGATTCAGCAGCGATTCCACCGGCCGGTAGAGGCGGTTGATGAGAGCCACCGTGGCCGTGATGGTCCCGACGGTCAGCGCCGATCCTTCCTGCCTGATGAGGAAATAGCCGCCGGCCAGGTAGATCAGAAGCGGCCCGACCTGCATCATCATGCCCATCGCTACGCGGAACCACTTGCCGCTGCGGTTTTCCTTTAAGGACAGCTGCGTGACCTCCTCGTTCACCTTGACGAAGTTTTCGTATTCCTTTTCCTCCCGGGTAAACAGCTTCACGAGCATGGAACCGGAGACGCTTAAGGTCTCATTGATCACCTGGTTCATCTCGTCGCGCTTGGCCTGGCTTTCGGTTGCGAGCTTGTAGCGCGTATTGCCGACGGCGCGGGAAGGAAAGATCATGAGGGGGATCACCACCATGCCGATCACGGCGAGCCTCCAGTCCATGGAGAGCAGGGCGATCACCGTGGTCACGACCGTCGCGATATTCGACACGATACTGGTGAGCGTGCCGCTGATGACCGAACCCACGCCGGAGATATCCGTATTCATGCGGGTGATGATATCGCCCTGCTTTTCGGTGGTAAAGAAGGCGTGCGGCATGTATTCCAGATGCCGGTACATCTGGTTTTTCATGTCGAAGATGATCCGCTGGCTGATCCAGGAGTTGATGTAGCTTTCCACCACGCCGATGATCTGGCTGATGGCCACGGCGCCGAAAGCGGCAAGGCAGAGCTGGATGAGCTGGCCCATGTTGCGGTCAACGAGGGCCTTGTCCACGATCTTCCCGGTGATGATGGAGGGAAGCAGTCCCACGGTCGCGCTTAGAAGGATCGCGATGAACACGAAGACGAACTGCACCCAGTAGGGCTTAAGGTAAGACAGGATGCGCCCGATCAGCGCACCGGTCACTTTCGGTTTGTTGGCTTTTTCTTCCTCGGTCAGATGGCCGCGCGGGCCGAGCGAATTCATGGGCGGCATAATAACTCCCCCTTCTTTTGCGCCGCGCCAAGACAAGCGGCGCGGCAGTGCGGTCTCCTAATTCTTCTCCTCTGCTTTCAGTTTTCCGAAGTATTCCTCATGGGCGGCGTTGTACTGAAGGTTAAATTCATTGCTGCGCCCGGCATGCAGCTGGCTCATGTAATCATGGGACTGGCTTTCCAGCTGCGGATTGATGCGGGTAATGGTCTCCACGCCCACGTTTGAGCAAAGATCGGAGATCCTTTCGATATCCGACAGCAGATTCAGGAAGCAGGTTCCCGCGTCCACACTGCATTCTCCGCGGCGCAGGCGCTCAATATGGCTTTCCTTCATTGCGTTGATCAGATCGTCCACCACCTCTTCCAGGGGCTCGATCCGGGCAGCCGCGTCTCCGTCTCGCTTCTCAAAGGCCTGCCCGGCAAGATCCAGGATCTTTTCGATCAGCTCCCTGACCACGGCAAAGTCGTGCAGCGCGCGTCCGGAGAATTCCAGGCCCTTTTCATGCAGCTCTGTTGCTTCCTCGGAAATATTCATGGCATGGTCGCCGAGTCGTTCGAACTCCGTGACCACTTTATAGTATTCGTCAATGATATGGACCTGATATTCTTCCTTGATATGCGGATTCAGCGCCAGCATGTAGTTGCTCACCGCATCCGTCATCTTATCGATATTCTCTTCTTCCGCCTCGATGATCTCCCGCCGCTCTTCCCGGTAATCGGTGAGCTGCGCGAACGCCGCGTCGATATTTGTCCTTGCCGCCGTAAACATGGTGAGCAGCATATCATAGCAGCTGCGCAGCGCAAGGGCCGGCGTCTGGAAGAAGGCAGGGCTCAGGGCATCGAACTTGTCCTGATACTTGTTGACCGGCACCGCTTCATCCTTAACGATCTTCCGGCTGAGCTTTTCGTACGTCCCGGCAAAGGGGAAGAGCAGGAGCGCACAGGAAAGGTTGAAGATCGTGTTGGTATTCGCGATCAGGCCGGGGCTCGCCGTCGTCTCCCACAGGGTATCGATGGCCCCGAACTGATGCAGCAGGGTGACCACCAGAAGGACCAGGACGGTCTCGGAAAGGTTGAAGAGGATATTCACGATACCGACCCTCTTGGCGTCGGATTTCGCGCCGATGGAGCAGACGATCGCGGTCGTCACGCAGTCGCCCAGGTAAATGCCCACGATGACCGCGTAGATGGCCTTGAAGGTGAGCTGGCCGGACATGGAGAAGGCCTGCAGGATGCCGATGGTCGCGGAGGAGCTCTGCAGCACGAAGGCCACGCCCGCACCGGTCACATAGCCAAGCAGCGGATTGCCGCCGAGGCCGGCAAAGAGAGAATCAAAGGCCCCGCTTGCCGACAGGGTGTCCACCGCGCCGGTCATATTCATCAGGCCGGTGAAGAGAATGCCGAAGCCCATGGCGATGCTGCCCACGGTCCGCGAGTTCTTGAACTTGACAAACATGATCAGGACGATGCCGATGATCAGCGTGACCGGCGCCAGTGTGGACGGCTTGAAGATCTTAAGCCAGGCTGTGGCGGAGTCGGAAATATCAAGCAGGCGGATGATCTGGCCCGTCACCGTCGTCCCCACGTTGGCGCCGATAATGATCCCGATGGACTGATGGAGCGAGAGGATGCCTGCCGCCACCAGACCGGAGGTGATCACGATCGTAGCCGTAGAGGACTGGATGAGCGCGGTCACCAGGATCCCCAGACCAAGGGCCTTGAAGGGATTGCCTGTCAGCTTTTCCATGACCTTCTTCAGCGTGCCGGAGGATCCTTCCTTTAGGGAATCTCCCATAAGGCGCATGCCGTAGAGGAAAAGCGCCAGCCCGCCGAAGAGGGAAATAATATCAAAAAAGTCCATGTGATGTCCTTTCCGTGCTTATTTGTACAGGTCATCGACCTCGAGCCCGCTCTGCAGTGTCCAGTTTGCGAAATCATCTCCGGGGCCCATCACGTCGTACCAGATAAAGGTGGTCTTGCCGTTATGATCCCATGCAAAAAAGTGCGTGCGCTCTGTGTTCTCGCCTTCGGGAACCTCCCAGTAAGCCCGTCCGTAGTCATGCACGCTCGTCTGTTTAAGACCTGCGGACTTCACAAGGGAGGCCGCCAGATTAGCCTGTGAGACCTGGGCTTTGGAATACGCAAGAGGCTCATTGCTTCGTCCTGCCTCCTTGACAAACAGCGCCGTCAGGCGCGGCTCGCCCGGCACGATGCTGTCATTATGCGCCCAGGGATGGTCGCCGGTAATGACGATCGTCGCGTCCTCATACAGGCCGAGCGCCTTCAGCTGATCGAACCAGGCATAGATCATCTTCATGTCGCCGGCAAGCTGGCCCATCATGCTTCCGTTCCATACGCGCTCCTGATCCTCATTCATCAGATAGGGATCATGACAGCCGCCCATATGCAGGTAGATATAATTGCCCTTGCTGTCATCCGTCGTGATTCTGTGCTCACGGAACTGCGCGCAGATGTTCACGTCATCCATTTCAAACAGCGTGCCGTTGTCGTACGCCACGATGTTGTTGAAGCTGTCCGTAGAGACCGCCACATAAGGCTTCAGACGGCGCGGAAGCGCTTTATAAATCGAAAGCCGCAGCATATTTTTGACCAGCGCGCTGCTGTTTGTGATGTGATACTTATCTGCCTCCGCGATATTGTACGCGCCCAGGGTATCCTTCAGCTGCCCGCCGCTCCGGTAGGCATAATAGCCGGGCATGTACAGCTTGATGCGGTAGTCGTTTGCCTGCAGGTCTTTGATGAAGTCACTGTTTTCATAGATCCCGGACAGCAGCATTTCCACGCCGTCCTGAGCCTGCCAGAGGTCCCATCCGTCCTTGAAGCCCCGTGAGCCCGCCACGATCGACGCGGCGCCCGGATAGGTGCGGCTGAAGGTGGAGATATTGTCGCTGTAATAGGTAAATCCGGTCAGCCCCGCGAAGAAATCAGGATCCTCCTCCAGCGCCTCTTCGTAGTACATCACGTCGAAGCGGTCCAGAATGATCACGATGATATTCTTTTTCGCCGAGACCTCGGTCATGCCCTCCGTGGTGAGATAGTATTCTTTTTTCGGGACTCTTCCTGCCTTAAGCAGAGAGGTGAGCGTTCCCGCAAGCTGCATGCCGATAACCGCCGCGCAAAGGATAACGGCCGCCGTGCGCAGCGTTTCCTTCTTTTTCACAAAGATCAGCGCCGCAATAAAAAGCAGCGCGGCCGCGGCCCAGATCGCCGCATTGACCAGACGGTTCGAATGCTCCAGCGCGTAGGCGCTCGGATCATCCCCCGCCAGGGAATGCGTGGTATTCAGAAAGGCTGCCTGGACATAGCCCATCACGGTAATACCCAGAATGCCTCCCGCGATCCATTTGCCGATCACCGGACCGGTAAACAGGATCAGGGCAGAGGCAAGCAGCCAGGCCAGAAACGCCAGTCCGATGACGGGCCAGATAAAATCCTTGAGTGAGAACAGAAATTTTGCCTGATTGCCGGCGTAGCTCTGCAGCACGCTGAAGCAGAAAAAGGTCAGGCTGAACGCCGCCCCGATCAGCAGGGCAATGGGCAGACGATCCTTCAGGCTGTTGCGGTACATGGCAGGATGACCTCCTTGGATTGGTTGCCTGATCAATAATACAGACTTCCGATATTTGTACGGGATTCAAGCTCCCAGTTGTCAAAATCAGTGCCGGGACCGGTCACCTTGTAGCGAAGGATCTCGGTATTGCCGTCATCCAGAGACAGCTGGAACTGGTGGTAGCGGACCCTGTCTTCCCCTTCCGGGATCTCGCTGTAGGCAAGGCCGTAGTCGTGCGCCGTCGGCACCCCGGCGGACTTAATGATCGTCGCCGCCAGGTTCTCCTGAGAGACCTGCGCCTTTGATACGGCAAAGGGCTCATCGCTTCGTCCGGCCTCCTTTACAAACAGGCCGGTGACCCGCGTCTGGGTAGGCACCTTGGTATCCGAGATCGCGCTCGGGTGATCCCCGGTCACGATGATGGTCGCGTCGCGGTAAAGATCCTTTTTCTTCAGTTCATCGATCAGCTTGTAGATAATGGTGAAATCCCCCATCACCTGCTCGGTCGCCGAGCTCTTTTCCACTTCATTGGCGTCCCTGTCCAGAACATAGGGATCGTGCCCGCCGCGGAAATGCAGGAA
>CADCPP010000005.1 GCA_902803355.1 uncultured Lachnospiraceae bacterium
AATTTGCTCCATCTCATCATCCTCTGTATTCTGGAACACCATCCCTTTGCGTTTCTCCCTCCGGAGGAAGTCCAGAGAAGCATTCCTGACAATGGAGACGATGTAGACTTGCATTTTTTCCACATTTAAAGCGCGGATTTTCGTCATATTTTTGTGAATAGACAAAACGCTGTCCATCACTACATCTTCCGCATCCTGCCGCTGCAGGCCATACTTATACGCCACCGAGAACATCAATCGGCTGTATTTGTCGAAAGTCTGTTCAAGGAAAACGCGTTCCTCCTCATTTTCCGCAATGGCATCGATCATTAGCAGGATAGCGAGCAAGCAAAATCACCTCATAGATGCTGATTTGACGGTTTGCTGACCGTCGGAGATAAGGATAGCACATTATAGCGCACTGGCAAAGCCGATGTTCCGAAAAAAGTGAAGGGTCACTTTTTTCGGGTTGCAAATTTTCTTGTTCGCCCAAGGGCGCACGGCCAGAAAATTTGAGTATGATTATTATGATTATTTAATGTTTATTTTTTCGGAAAGGCGTACAGCAGCCATTGAAAGCCCCCCGCGGGCAGCGTCACCTGCTGGGCGGCGGCGGTTTCGCCGGTCACAAGGTTGGTGTAGTCCGTGGGGTCGTTGGGCCAGGCGGTCTGCTCCTCCGCGGCAAAATTGAACAGGGCCAGCAGCTTTTCCCCGCGGGCGTACCGGCCAATGCCCAGCACGTGGGTGTTTCCCGTTTCAATCAGCCAGGCGTCGGCCCCGTCGCCGAAAACGGGATGCTCCGCCCGCAGCTTTTCCAATTGCCGGATGCCCGCAAACACCTTGCCGGGCACCGTGTCCGGCCGCTTGCGCTGGGCGGCGCGCTTCCAATCCAGGTTGCCCCGGTGCAGATAGCGGCTGTCCGCGGCCTTCAATGGGTCAAGGCGGTAGCTGTTATCGTTTTCCTGGGCGATCTCGTCGCCGCTGTAGAGCACCGGCACGCCGCTCAGGGTAAACATGAAGGCGTGCAGGGCGATATCCAGCCTTACGGCCTTTTCCATGGCCGCCTTATCCTTTGCTTCCCGCGCCGCTTCAACGCCGCACAGGCTGGCGGTGGTGCCGCACAGCCGGGCGTCGCCCAGGCGGGGGTCATCGTTGTACAGTTCGCCTCTGGAGGGGCTGCCGGGCCATTTGCCGGTGAAATAATCGTTCAGGTACTTTTTGTGGGGCACCTCGGTTTGCCCCAATTGGGAAAGGAAGCCGTAATCCAGCCCCCAGCCGATATCATCGTGGCAGCGCAGATAGTTGAGGAAGGTGTACTCTCCCGGCAGGGCGAACACCTGGCTGAGCTGATGGCAAAGCAAACGCACATCCTTGGTGGCCACAGTGTGCCACAGGGAAGCCATGGTGGTCACGTTGTACAGCAAATGGCATTCCGGCTTTTCCACCGTGCCAAAATAGGGCGCCACCTTGCTGGGCTCCATCACCACTTCGCCCAGCAGCAGGGTGCCGGGACACACGATTTCGCACACCATGCGCATCATGCGGACCAGCGTGTGCACCTGCTTTAAATTCCGGCAGGAGGTGCCCAAGGCCTTCCAAATGTAGGGCACCGCGTCCAGGCGGATCACGTCCACGCCCCGGTTGCACAAATGGAGCATGTTTTCCGTCATATCGTTGAACACCACAGGATTGGCGTAATTCAGGTCCCACTGGTAGGGATAAAAGGTGGTCATGACCACCTTTTTCGCCTCTTCGCACCAGGTGAAATTGCCCGGCGCGGTGGTCGGGAACACCTGCGGCACGGTGGCCTCATATTCCTTCGGAACGCGCCAGTCGTCGAAGAAGAAATATCGCTGCTGATATTCCCGCTCCCCGGCCCTGGCGCGGCGGGCCCACTCGTGATCCTCGCTGGTGTGGTTCATCACGAAGTCGAGACAGACGGCCATGCCGCGCGCGTGGCAGTCCCCGGCCAGGGCGGCCAGATCCTCCATCGTGCCGAGCTCCGCCTGCACCTTCCGGAAATCCGCCACGGCGTAGCCGCCGTCGCTGCGTCCCTCGGGGCTTTCCAGCAGCGGCATCAGATGAAGATAATTGACGCCCGCCTCCTGCAGATAGTCCAGCTTTTCCCTTACGCCTGCGAGCGTTCCGGCAAAGGCGCCTACATACATCAGCATGCCGAGCAGATCGCGGCCCCGGTACCAGTCGGGCTCGCGTTCCCGCGCCGCGTCCAGGGCCTTCAGGGCGCCGCTGCGCTCCTCCCACATGCGGCGGAGCATGTCGATGAAACGAGCATAGGCTTTTTCGTCATGGTAAAGCTTGTCGTAGAGCTGTCTCAGCTCTGTTTCATGCCGCGCAAGGCGGGTCCCGAACACCGGATCCCGATCATTGTCCCGCATGGATCTGTCCTCCGCTTCGTTTTGATTGTCGGCAGAATCGCCTTGACCGCAGACATTATAGCATAAGCCGCCGCCCCAGGCAACTGAAAAGCCCCGGATCCGGCAGGGGGCCGGATCCGGGGCTTTGAACAACGGTGCGGGCGGAAGCTGCCGGTCGTTCTACCGGGAGGGACCGCCGCGGACGGCCTTCGATCCGCCGGCCGCCGCGGCGCAGTGAGCGCAGGCGCTGCATCCGCTGCAGGCTCCGCAGGCGGAACAGTTGCCGCCGCAGGAGCATTTTCCCGCTTTTTTATCCCGGATCATGCCGCGGATCAGCAGACCGACGATGAGCGCGATGAGGGCGATCAGAACGATATTGATGAGATTGGCTGACAGCCATGCCAGCATAAGATCACTTCCTTTAAGATGGGCGGCAGCGCTGCGAAGAAGGGGGTAAGACCTCGCAGCGCCGCCGTGTCATAAGAAGCCGGCTACGCTTCGTTTCCGCGGTTTCCGTAAGCGCCGCGAAAACTGCGCATCCGTCGTCTCCTTCTTCCTTTCCGACTCGAAGCTCTCGCAGGAGCTTTGAGTCGGTTTTTACACGGAGAGCAAATACGTTATGAACTCACGAATCAACAAGAGATATTGCTTAAAGGCTTACTTAACCGTCAGTTTCTGGGCTTCTTTGTAGGGCTTGAAGAGCTGCCACAGGAGAGCCGCGAGCATCACCAGCGCAAGCACCAGACCGACGACGTTCATGCCGCCCGCAAAGAGACGGCCCAGCTGCCAGACGATGAAGGCCATGACCCAGGCAAAGCCGCACTGATAGCCGATTGCGAACAGAGTCCACTTCGCGCTGTTCATCTCGCGCTTGATGGCGCCCATCGCCGCAAAGCAGGGCGCGCAGAGGAGGTTGAAGATCATGAAGGCAAAGGCCGCGAGCTTGCCGTGGCCGCCGGAGAAGGCGTTGAAGTCGGCGGCGACGTTCTCCCAGATCTGGTCGCCGTTCTCTTCGAGCTCTTCCATGACGGGTTCGCCGTTCTCGTCAAACAGGAGCTCGCCGCTTTCTTCGTCCACGGCCTGTTCGGCGCGTGCGTCGAAGTTATACATGATGCCGAAGTTGGCGACGACCTCTTCCTTCGCCACAAGGCCGGTGACGGTCGCGGCAGTGGGCTTCCAGTCGCCGAAGCCCAGGGGCTTGAAGATGACAGAGACGGGCTGCGCCACGCGGGCAAGGATCGAGTCGTCCATCGGTTCGACCTCGTCCTCGGGAACACCCATGCGGTCGGCAACCACGGCGATGTACTCATCGGTGACAACGGTGTCGTCGTCGTAGAGATCGTCGACCATGCCGAAGCGGCCGTTGACGGAGCCGAAGCTGGTGAGGAACCAGATGATGATGGAGGCGATGACGATGACGGAACCGGCGCGCTTGATGAAGGACCAGCCGCGCTCCCAGGTGCCGCGCAGGACGTTGCCCCAGGCGGGGACGTGGTAGGGGGGCAGCTCC
>CADCPP010000006.1 GCA_902803355.1 uncultured Lachnospiraceae bacterium
CAGGGTCTCATGGAAAAACCGTCTCAGCGGGCGGTACGCCGGATCGGTTCTTTCACCGGACGCAGGTTCCAGGCGTTCCAGACCTTCTTTACATGCCGCGGCTGCTTTCCGCAGATATCCGAGATCCATCTGGAGCGTTACGTAATACTTCAGGAGATCCATATGGTTCGGATCAGCGGGAGAACTGCCTTCCTTATGACGCCGGGATTCCTTTTTCAGGATCTTTTCCAGCCATACCATGGCCTGATAATCACCTGAATGGCTGCCCTGGTTCATATACAGGAGTGCCCTGTTTAAAACGGTGCCGGGGGTATCCATGGAAACAGTCCCACTGCAAATTAAAATGAAATATAATGCAGCGATGCACCCCACATGGGCAGCAGAGGTGAGAATGTCTGTGCGGAGCAGGATGGACATCAGTATTGAGAGAGCCGCTAACACAAGCAGAAGCAGGCCGATGACGATCCAGCGTATGCCGTGGATCAGTTCCTGAAGGATCCATTTCCGGTCCCAGTCCTTTTCGGTACAGTTCATCAGCCTGCGGTCTCTGACCCACCGGGATGCTGTATACGCGCCAACCAGACTTCCGGTGATAACCCCGAGAGAAGACAGCCCTGCTGCTACTGCGGCGAATCTATAGAAATCATAGGCAAACAGAGCGGGCAAATAAAACAATGCAGGGGAAAGCACGTGCGCCATAAATCCCCCAAGAACTGCACCGGGCAGAGAAAGAGGATGCTGCGGTCTTTTCAGGGCGGAAGGCAGGAACAGGATCGGCAGCAGTAGAAGCAGCACGAACACCCCCAATATCGTAAGGGAATTAAAAAAGCACCAGACAGCAACAACGCACCAGACCGTGAATGAGATCAATGCACGGTAAAGCAGGTCCTTCTGGTCATATGTAAGGTGTTTGTCCATGGTTTCACCCTTTCTTTTTCAGACGTTAAGATTCCTGTCAGGCACCATGGGCGCATTCAGCAGCCCCCCGGTCCGCTGCCCGCCGGCTCAGGTCCTGAGCATCAGCCCTCCAGCCCGGTCTCGGCCGCCAGTTCATTGATGCGTTCCTTGATCTCTTTGACCACCGGCTCGGCGCTGCGCCCGCTTTCGCGCAGGCCTGTAAGAGCATCGTCCAGACATTCTTTTTCTTTGTATGCGGAGCCGCTTTCCTTATAGTGACCGGCAAGGACCAGGTTCGCCCTGATCGCGTCAGGGCTGTCCACGCCGCTGCACAGTTTCATGAGCTCCGCCGCGTCCTGGTAATACCGGGACGCTTTTTCTTTTTCTCCGGCGAAAGCGTACAGATCCGCAAGACCCAGATACACATCGGCGACATAGTGGTGTTTTTCTCCGAACCTGCCCAGGAAGATCTTAAGGGCATCCTGGTAATACCGGAGGGCTTCTTCGAAGTTTCCTTCTGTCCTGCGGGTCTCCGCAAGGGTGTAACAGATGCGGCCGGCCTGCACCCGGGACCTGTTCTTCGGGACCTCGTCCGTTACGGATCCAAACAGGGAAAGGGCCTTCATAAGGCTTGTCTCCGCCCCGGCCGCATCACCCTCCTGTTTTAAGACGGCAGCCTTCTCTTTCAGGATGAGCCCTTCCATGTAACTGCGCCGGGAAGCTTCGTGCTGATCATTAAGGAGCGCCTCTGCCTGATCAAGGTACTCAAACGCTGCCTTGCAGTCATTGTTTTCGCGCATGACAGCTGAGGCAGTGGTATAAAGCCTGCACAGTGTTTCCGGATCGGTCCGGGAAATCTCTTCGCCCTGAGGAAGAAGATTCAGGAAGCTTGCGCCGGCAGCGGCTTTTTCTTCCGTTTTTCCCTTTCTTACGCCGTAATGGAACAGAGTCTCATGGAAAAACCGTCTCAGCGCGCGGACCTCCTGGCCCGGTTTTTCAGCGGTCAGCGGTTCCGTGAGATCAAGACCCTCTTTACATATCCCGGCTGCTTTCCGCAGCTTGCCGAGGTCCATGTACAATGTCACCATATATGAAGCTGCACCCGCGAGACAGAGCCTGGCGGAGGACTCATCGTCCGTGCTGCAGTCAGGTCTTGCCGTAAAGAAATTCTTTATCCATTTTTCGGCTTCAAGATCGCTCTGATGATCGCCCTTGCTCATATAAAGAAGCACTCTGTTTAAACAGTCGCTTCTGCTTTGGGAAGGATCATGATCCATCGTTTTTCTGCATCTTAACACCCAGACTGCACAGAGCGGACCTGCAATGAGAGAGAGGACCCCGATCCCCAGATGAAAAGCTGCGTCAAGGACCTTCCCGCCGGACACAATGGATAAAAGCACTGAGACCGCGACGAACGCAAGCGCGGCCATGACGATGATCTTCCGGTCTGTGCCGTCGGCCGCTTCTTCAAGAACACTTCGCCACTGCCAGTCCTTTTCGGTATCATCCATCAGACGGCGGTCTTTGAGCCACCGCAGCGCGATCGCCGCTCCCCATACACCTGTGACCGGCGGGGCTATAAGCACAAGCAGAAATATCGGACCGGACGCTTCGGAGCCCGCCCCGGTAAAAAGAAAGGGGATCGTGAAGGAAGCGGCGGCAAGCATGCACGCGGCAAATCCTCCAAGGACCGCAGCCGGAAGGGCAAGAGGATGCTTCGGCTTTTTCAGGGCAGCAAAAAACAGGGGGATCGGCAGCAGGGCAAGCAGCGCGTATCCCCCGGACCTGAGATCGCCGTGGAAAAAACACCAGGCGGCAAAAAGGATCCAGAAAA
The DNA here is from genome assembly GCA_902803355.1 of uncultured Lachnospiraceae bacterium. Taxonomy (GTDB): domain Bacteria; phylum Bacillota; class Clostridia; order Lachnospirales; family Lachnospiraceae; genus UBA6987. The sequence goes on from CADCPP010000006.1 coordinate 2,732, forward strand.
GGGGCGCGAAAAAAGCGCAGTAAAGCAAAGTTTTCTGCATCCCTGTAAGATGATCGTTCATAATTCACGTCCGTTTAAATTTGATACTATAGTTATATTAAAGTTATACCACCAGACAGATATGAACGCATGAAAAACCGCGGAAGAGCGGGTCATTTTTTCCTGAGATTCCTTAAAAGCTGGAGGAAGGCCTTCGGAGCCGCGGCTGCCAGCTTTCTCGCGCGGCGCTCGCGGATCTCGGCGGGCTTTTCGGTGATATCGCCCGAGGCGGTGAGGGCCTTTTTGGTCATCAGCGGTCCGGCCAGCTCATAGACGAGGACGGAGAAGAGGACGATGTTCCTGACGAGGCTGCCTTCCGGCCCGAGCTGCTGCGCGGAGACGCACATGCCGAGCGCCACGCCGGCCTGCGGGAACAGGGTGATGCCGAGGTACTTCACTACATTGCGGCTGCAGCCCATCGCTTTGGACGAGATCCGGGCGCCACAGTACTTGCCGAGGCAGCGGAACAGGATATAGACGACGCCGATCAGGACCAGCAGGGGCTCGCTGAAGACCGCGAGCTCAAGCTCCGCGCCGCTGACCACGAAGAAGACGGCAAGCAGCGGCTGCGACCACTTGTCCGCGCGGGTCATGAGATCCTCGGACAGGGGGCTTATATTGCAGAAGACCGTGCCGAGCATCATGCAGACCAGGAGCGGCGAAAAGCCGATCTCCACCGGGCCTGCGGGGATCCGCTGCGAGGAGAGGCCTACCGTCAGAAATATGAAGGCGATGGTCATGGAGTTACGGTTCGTGTTGGAGTGGAACATGGTCTCAAGACGGGTGAGGGCGATCCCGGCAAGCGTCCCGAGGACCAGGGAAGCGATGATCTCGATCAGGGGCTGCGCGATGATGGAGACCGGGTCGATGCCTCCGCTGACCAGTGCCTTCGCGATGCCGAAGGAAACGGCGAATACGATCAGGCCGACAGCATCGTCCAGTGCGACGATCGGCAGGAGGAGGTCTGTCAGCTCGCCCTTTGCCTTGTACTGGCGCACGACCATGAGGGTCGCGGCAGGCGCGGTGGCCGTAGCGATGGCGCCGAGGGTGATCGCGGCGGGCACGGACAGGAGCTCCGGCATGAGAAGATGCAGGCCGCAGAGGGAGAGGTCCACCATGAGGGTGGCTGCAAGCGCCTGGAACACGCCGATCACGAAGGCCTGTTTTCCTGTCCTCTGCAGGGCTTCGAGCCGGAATTCACTTCCGATGGAGAAGGCGATGAAGCCCATGGCGGCGTTGGAAAGGATGGAAAGCCCGCCGACCTCCTCGTAGGTCGGGAAGCCGAAGCCGGGAATACCCAGACGCCCGAGGCAGAAGGGGCCGATCAGAAGGCCCGCGATGAGGAACGCGGTGACGTCCGGCAGGTGCCAGAGATTGAAGACACGGGTCATGAGAAGGCCGGCAAGAAGCGCGATCGCCACATTGAGAAGGTTCGTCATATACAGTTCTCTTTTCTTTCTTTTTCTGAAACAGTCAGCTGGCGGGGAGCTTTTCCCGCCGTGCCCGGGGCCGGAGCACTCTGCCCGGGCTGCCTGCGGGCACCAAATCTTATATTCTACTCATGTGTAAGAAAAATACAAGCGGTTCCCTGTGCTTTCATCGAGGAAACCGCTAAGGGTCCCACATTTTCCACAGGGAAAGGTTCTGCATTCTTTCCGCCAGGAAGATCCCGGAAAACTCCGGCCCTTCCGCAGGGCACAGATGTCGCCCGGCAGGCGACCCTGCGGGCGCCCCGCTCTGGTATCCTTGTCTCAACAAAGACAAAGGAGGTCACTGAAAATGAGCAGAAAGGGTTTAACAGAGCTTGTAATGATCCTCGACCGGAGCGGTTCCATGAGCGGACTTGAGGCGGATACGATCGGCGGCTTCAACAGCATGATCGAAAGGCAGAAGAAGGAAGAGGGCGAGGCGTACGTGTCGGTGGTGCTGTTTGACGACGTGTCCGAGGTGATCTACGACCGGGTGGACATCCGGAAGGTGGAGCCCATGACGGACAGACAGTATTATGTGCGGGGCTGCACGGCGCTCCTCGACGCGGTCGGCGGCGCGATCCGGCACATCGGGAACGTACATAAGTACGCGAGGGAGGAGGACGTCCCGGAGAAGACCATCTTCATCATCACCACGGACGGCCTTGAGAACGCGAGCCGCAGGTACAGCTACGAGAAGGTCCGCCGGATGATCGAAAACCAGAAAGAGCGTTACCACTGGGAGTTCATGTTCCTCGGCGCGAATATCGACGCCGTGAAGGAGGCCGGCCGATTCGGCATAGCCCCGAACCGCGCGGTGCGCTACGAGAACGACAGCGTGGGGACGCAGCTGAACTACGAGGTGGTCTCGCATATCGTCGGCTGCGCGCGGCAGGCGGCTTCGGCGGACGGGATGTCGGCGATGCTGGACAATGAAGAAATGCTGGAGCCCATCCGCGAGCATTACCGTAAAAAGAACGGAAAGTGAAGAGACAGACACGGTCAGAAGAAAAGGGGTGTTAAGGATATGAGGAATGAAAACAGGACGGCGGACGGAAACAGGAACATATGGCTTGACGGGGTCATGGGCGTCGTGACCGGCGACGCCCTTGGCTGCCCGG
>CADCPP010000007.1 GCA_902803355.1 uncultured Lachnospiraceae bacterium
AAAAGAAAATGGCGGAAGACGGCTGCGATACGCTCGACGGCGCGGAAGCGTTTCGTCTGTACGATACCTACGGCTTCCCGCTTGATCTGACCCGCGAGATTCTGGAGGAAAAGGGTCTGAAGGTGGATGAAGAGGGCTTTGCGGCGGCCATGCAGAAACAGAAGGAAACGGCCCGCGCTGCCCGCAAAGGCACCAACTATATGGGCGCTGACGCGACCGTATACGATCTGCTGGATCCCGCGCTCAGCAGCGAATTCATCGGCTACGACCGTCTGGAAGCGGAAAGCGTGATCACGGCGATGACCGGAGAGACGGATATCGCCTATGGCCTGGCCGAAGGCGACCGCGGCTGCATCATCTGTGAAAAGACACCGTTTTATGCCACGAGCGGCGGCCAGCAGGCGGATATCGGTGAGATCTGCGGTGAGGATGACGGACTCTTTAAAGTGGAAAATGTGGTCAAGCTGAAGGGCGGCAAGATCGGACACGAGGGCGTGGTCCTTTCCGGCATGTTCCGCTGCGGCGAGAGCGTTTCGCTGCATGTTGACCGGCTGCACCGCGAAGATACGGCCAGAAACCACAGCGCGACCCATCTGCTGCAGAAGGCGCTGCGCATCGTGCTTGGCACGCATGTGGAGCAGGCAGGATCTTACGTGGACGATGAGCGCCTGCGTTTCGACTTCAGCCATTTCGCGCCGCTCAGCGCGGATGAACTGAAACGGGTCGAAGACAGGGTAAACGAAGAGATCTTAAATGCCCTTCCGGTGCATACGGATCTGATGAGCCAGGAAGAAGCCCGGAAGACCGGCGCCATGGCGCTGTTCGGAGAAAAATACGGAGACATCGTCCGCGTGGTCAGCATGGGAGACTTCTCCCGCGAGCTCTGCGGCGGCACGCATGTGGACAATACGGCCCGCATCGGCTGCTTCAAGATCGTCTCCGAAGCCGGCATCGCGGCCGGGACCAGACGCATTGAAGCGCTCACGGGACGCGGCGTGATGGCCTATTACAACGCGGTGGAGCAGAAGCTGAATGCTGCGGCGGCACTGGCAAAGACAAGTCCTGACGGTCTGGAACACCGCATCGGCCAGCTGCTGGAAGAGACCAGAGCCTTAAGCAGCGAAAACGAGAAGCTGAAAGCGAAACTGGCCGGCGCCTCCATGGGCAACATCGCGGACAAGATCCGTGAGGTAAACGGTGTGAAGCTGATCGCTTCCCGTGCCGAAGGCCTGGATATGAACGGCCTGCGGAACATGGGCGACAAGCTGCGCGATCAGATCGGCGAAGGCGTCGTCGTGCTGGCTTCTGCGGTAGACGGCAAGGTGAACCTGATGGTCACCGCGACCGAAGGCGCCATTGCCAGGGGCGCGCACGCCGGAAATATCATTAAAGCCATCGCGGCGGAAGTCGGCGGGGGCGGCGGCGGACGGCCGAACATGGCTCAGGCCGGCGGCAAGAATCCGGCCGGTATCGATCAGGCTCTTGCAAAGGCACAGGAAGTCCTTGCTGCCATGGTAAAGGCATAAAAGCCTGAAAAAAATAAAAAATCCGGCTTGACGGCATATCATTTTGTGCTATAATAGTCGACGGTCGCCAGGCGGAAAGGCCGAACGACCGAAAATCCCAAGGTGAACGGGGGTGAGAAAATGGCAACAGTCATCGTTAAAGAAAACGAAACTCTGGACAGCGCTCTGCGCCGTTTCAAGCGCGCCTGCGCCAAAGACGGTATCCAGCAGGAGATCCGCAAGCGCGAGCATTATGAAAAGCCCAGCGTTCGCCGCAAGAAGAAATCTGAAGCAGCAAGAAAGCGCAAATTCAGATAATTCTGGGAGATCATTATCGCGAGAGACAGGACCGGTGCTTCGCGCCCGGTTCTGTTTTTTTGTAAAATTCCTCTGCCGGGCTTGATATCTCACCGGCTTACGGTTATAATAAAAAAGACTATATCTTGGGGCATATTTTGTCCCGCTGCCAGAATATAGTGGCCGGACACGTTTTTCTTCCGGCTGAAAGGAGCATATGCAAAGCGCGTTTCAGTTTCACAGCGCAGGCGAAGCCTCGGCGATCCTCGGTCCTCAGGATATCTGGGCTAAGCGTATAGAAGAAGCCTTTTCCGTTGAGCTGCATCTTCGGGGAGACGGCGTGGAATTATCCGGTGAAGAAAACGGCAAGGCAATGGCCTTTTCCGTCCTGAAGGCGGCTGCCCAGCTGTACAAGCAGGGAGAAGAGATCACAGACGGCCTTCTGGAACGGCTGATCGAAGAGACGAAGGAAGGCTCGCTGGATCATCTCTTTAAAGCCATGGACAGCGCCGTGACGATGAACTATAAGGGCCTGCCCATCAAGTGCAAGACCTTCGGTCAGCAGAATTATGTGAAGATGCTGCAGGAAAAGACCGTAACGGTATGCATCGGCCCTGCAGGAACAGGAAAGACGTATCTGGCGGTCGCGCAGGCAGCTCAGGAACTGAAGGACGGGATCATTGAACGCATCATCATGTCCCGGCCGGCTATCGAAGCAGGAGAGGAACGCCTCGGCTTTCTGCCGGGCGATCTGGCGCAGAAGGTCGATCCCTATCTGCGGCCGCTTTATGATGCCCTAAATGACGTCTTCGGTCCGGAACGTGCCGAAAAGATGCGGGAGAGCGGCACGGTGGAAGTGGCGCCGCTTGCCTATATGCGCGGCAGAACGCTGAACCATGCCCGCATCATTATCGATGAAGGGCAGAATGCCTCTCTCAGCACACTGAAAATGGCGCTGACCCGTCTGGGAGAAGATTCCCGCATGGTCCTGACCGGCGATGTGACGCAGATCGACCTGCCCCGCGTCTCGGATTCCGGGCTGGAAAAGGCTGCCGAGATCCTGAAAACGGTAGACGGGGTAGGCATCATGCGGCTGTCCAACCGCGATGTGGTCCGCAACAAGATCGTCAAAGATATCGTGAAGGCCTTTGAAAAGCACGATGCCGAACGCGCGGCAGCCGATCAGGCAAGACGCGCCCGCATGGAGGCACGCGGAGAAAAGAGGAAAGTATGACGATCCCCGTAGAACGCGAGACAACGATCCGCCTTGCTTTTGATGAAGAAGCCGTTATCAGGAAGGTCGTTCTGGCTGCACTGGAGGCGGAGCAGTTTCCCTATGAGGCAGAAGTGGATGTGCTTCTGACCGATAACGAAGCGATCCGCGAGATCAACCGTGACGAACGCGGGATCGACGCGCCGACAGATGTGCTGAGCTTTCCCGCGGTGGATTATCCTGCGCCGGGTGATTTTTCCCTCCTGGACGATGATCCCACGCTGTTTCATCCGGAGAGCGGCGAGCTGATCCTGGGAGACATGGTCATCTCTCTGGAAAAAGTGATCGCGCAGGCGGCCGAATACGGCCACAGTGAGGAACGCGAACTGGCGTTTTTGACCGCGCACAGCATGTTCCATCTGATGGGCTATGACCATGAAGATGAGGAAGGACGCGCTGTGATGGAAGAGAAGCAGGAAGCCGTACTGCAGAAGCTCGGCATTACGCGTGGGTGATATGGCAGAGAACAAAAAGAATAATTTCATTATACAGGGAAGCATCCTGGCGATCGCCGGAATCATCAGCAGGATCATCGGCATGCTGTTCCGTATCCCCATGCTTGCCATTATCGGCGAAGACGGGATGGGCGTCTACAGCACGGCGTACAGCATCTACAACATCCTGCTCATGATCTCTTCCTACAGTCTGCCGCAGGCGGTCTCGAAGCTGATCTCCGTGAAGAACGCGCAGGGGCAGTACCGGAACGTACGCCAGACGTTTATCCTGAGCCTGCTGTTCGGTACGGCGCTTGGTTTTCTTGCTGCGGTCATTATGACAGCAGGCGCCTCATTTTTCGCCGGCACGGTCATGAAGATGCCGGAAGCGGTCTATGCGATCCGCGCGCTGGCACCGACCGTCTTTATCATGGGCATGCTGGGCGTCATGCGCGGCTTTTTCCAGGGACACGGGACGATGGTCCCTACGGCGGTCTCTCAGATCCTTGAGCAGATCCTGCATGTGGCGGTCAGTCTGCTGGCCGGATATGCCCTCTTCCAAAAAGGTGTGGCGCAGGATGCGGGCGTGGGCAACTATTTTGCCTCCGCTTACGGCGCGCAGGGCGCGACGTACGGCGTTCTGGCCGGCGCAGCAGCCGCGCTGCTGTTTATGGTCTTTGTCTATCTGCTTTACCGGAAGACCCTGATCGCGCGCTGCCGGAGAAACAAGGATGAAGTGCTGGACTCTCCGGTCAGTACCCTGAAGGCCATTGTGATGATCGCGTTCCCGGTGCTGATCTCTACCGCCCTGTCCAATCTGGGCACGCTTCTGGATCAGACGGTCTACGCGCAGTATACCGCGACGGATTACCGCGCCATATGGGGCGTCTATTCCTCCAAATATTCGGTCCTGATCAATGTGCCCATAGCCATTGCGACGGCCATGTCCAGCTCCACCATGCCGACCATCTCCGCGTCGGTTGCGCGGGGCGATGAAGACGGAGCGCGGGCAAAAGGCAATGCCGCCTTCCGCTTCATCCTGCTGATCGCGGTCCCGGCAAGCGTGGGCCTCGGCGTGTTAGGCAAGCCCTGCTTTGACCTGCTGTTCCATTCCACGGACAACACCCTGGCCGGTCAGATGATGCTTTACGGCTCCTCCGCCGTACTGACCTACTGCTTTTCCACCCTGTCTGTCGGTATCCTGCAGGGACACAATGATTTCTGGACGCCGATCTGGAATACGCTTAAGGCGCTGGCGCTGCACCTGCCGCTGCTGGCGTTCAGCCTCTGGATCCTGGAGTGGGATATCATCGGTGTGGTCGTGAATCATGTGCTGCTGAGCCTGATGATCTGCCTGCTGAACCTTTATGCCCTGACGAAAAAGCTGAACTTCAGGATGGATTTTGCCAGGATCATTCCGAAGGTCCTGGCCTGCTCAGGCCTGATGGGGATCATCTGCTGGCTGCTGTATAAGCTGCTGCACGCACACGCGGGCAATACCGTGAGCCTGCTGCTGACGATCATCGTCGCGGTCGTTTTTTACCTGATCGCGATCTTTGTCAGCGGTGCGATCAGCCGGGAAGATCTGAACACCATGCCGCACGGCGGAAAACTGATCCGCCTTGCGGAGAAACTTCATTTGATGCATTAATCATTCGCTCTTGAGCGGGAAGGAAGGACGTATGAAACTGATTATTGTGGGCGGCGGAGCCTCCGGTCTTATGGCAGCCATCGCGGCAGCCCGTACCATGAAGCACAGTGAGGATATCACGCTGATCGAAAGCGGAGCAAAACCCGGAAAGAAGATCCTGAATACCGGCAACGGTCACTGCAACATGACCAACGAAAGGGCGCTTCCCATGGCCTATTTCAGCGATGACGCCAAGCTGCTGGACGATGTGATGGCCCGCTTTTCTTACCGTGACACCCTGGATTTCTTTAATGAGATCGGCATTCCTGCGATCTCGCGTGACGGTTATTACTACCCGAAGAACCGTGAAGCCGCGGCAGTCCGCGACGCACTCGTCTCCGAGGTGCAGCGTCTTGGCGTCCGTGTGGTCAGCAACAGCAAGATCATCAAAGCGGAAAAGAACCCGGACTGCTTTGTGCTGACGGCAGAAAGCGGCAGAGAATTCCGTGCGGACAGGGTGATCCTGACGACCGGCGGTATGGCGGCTCCCAAGACAGGATCGGACGGAAGCGGCTATAATCTGGCCATGGATCTGGGCCACAGCATCGAACAGCCGCTGCCCGGCCTGGTGGCGCTGACAGCGGCGGAGTTCTGGGTAAAGAATCTGGCAGGGGTACGTCTGGAAGGAACGGTAACGCTTGTTGTAGACGGGATCAGACGCAGAAGCCAGCAGGGAGAGATCCAGCTGACGGATTACGGCATCTCCGGCATTCCGATCTTCCAGCTGAGCGGCGACGCCGTAGATGCTTTAAGTGCCGGAAAGAAAGTTGCCATCCAGCTGAATTTCTGGGACAACAAGACGGAGACCGATATCCTGTTCGCCCTGAAAATGCGCTGCAAAGCCCGTCCCGACTGGGAAAGCGGTGAACTGCTGCGCGGCGTCGTGCCGAACAAATGCATTCCGACCCTGCTGAATCTGGCGAAGATCGACCTGCATGTTCCCTGCAAAACGATCACAGTCTCCAGCCTGACGAAGCTAGCCAAAAATTTGTCGCAGCTTACCTTTACCATCAACGGGGCGAAGGATTTTGAGTCTGCCCAGATCACACGGGGCGGCGTGCCGCTTGCCGAGATCGACCGGAACCTGCAGTCGAAGATCACGCCCGGCCTGTACTTTGCGGGTGAGCTCCTGAATGTGGACGGTCCCTGCGGCGGCTACAATCTGCAGTGGGCCTGGACCAGCGGCCACGAAGCCGGCCTTGCCGCGGCAAAATAAAAAACTTCCCCTGATACAAATGATATGTCCCCTCCTTACTGCCTGCACAGTAAGGAGGGGACATTGCAATGAAGGGGAAGTGCTTTATTCCGCTTTGATGACCTTGATCGCTTCTTCCAGATTTGCGGCTCCGATAAGGCGCATACCTTTTGCGCCGAGATCGGCCCGCAGTGCGCTTTTCGGCAGGATAGCGGTCGAAAAGCCAAGCCTTGCCGCTTCCTGAACGCGCTCCTTGATCATCGGCACAGCCCGGATCTCTCCCGAAAGGCCGACCTCTCCGAAGACGACGGTGCTTGCGTCGATCGGCAGATCCCGGTAGCTGGAGTACATGGCCAGAACAACAGCCAGATCCAGCGAGGGATCGCTGATCCTAAGCCCGCCGGTGATATTCACATAGGCATCACAGTCGCCAAGGCTTAAGCCCAGCCGCTTCTCCATCACAGCCAGCAGCAGGGAAACGCGGTTGTAATCGATCCCTGCAGCGGTCCTGCGCCCCATGCCGTAGGCGGTTCTGGTAAGCAAGGCCTGCACCTCAAGAAGGAGAGGACGGGTGCCTTCCATGACACCGGTGATCACGGAACCGGAGGCTCCTTCCGGCCGGCCGTTCAGCATGAAAGCGGAGGGATTCGGCACTTCCTTAAGGCCTTCCGCGGTCATTTCAAAGACCCCGATCTCGCCGGTCGCCCCAAAGCGGTTTTTCACCGCCCGCAGGATCCGGTAGCTGGCGTGGCGGTCGCCTTCGAAGTAGAGGACCGTATCCACCATGTGTTCCAGAAGACGTGGCCCGGCAACGGTCCCGTCCTTTGTAACGTGACCGACGATGAAGATACTGATCGTCAGACTCTTTGCCAGTGTCAGCAGCAGATTGGTGCATTCCCGGACCTGAGCGGGGCTGCCGGGCGCAGAGGCCACATCGCCGCGGCTCATGGTCTGGATGGAGTCGATAACGACGGCTTCCGGCTTTTCTTCGCGGAGCAGCTCCGCGATGGCGTCCAGATCCGTTTCGCAGAGGAAGCTGATCTCGCCCGTAAAGGCTCCGATGCGGTCCGCCCGCAGCTTCAGCTGTCTGAGGGATTCCTCACCGGAGATGTAGAGTACCTTGTGCCCTGCCCGTGCAAGATTACGGAAGACCTGAAGCAGGAGCGTGGACTTTCCGATGCCGGGATCGCCGCCGGTCAGAATCAGGCTGCCGGGCAGGATCCCGCCGCCCAGTACGCGGTCGAGCTCTTCCGAGCCGGTGCCGATACGGTCACCTTCTTCAGAAGCGATCTCCTCCAGACGCCGGGGAATGGGCCGCGCGCCGGTGCGGGGAGCCCCGGAGGCGGTTTTGGGCGCCTTCGGCGCTTCCACCATACTGTTATAGGCGTGACAGGACGGACACATGCCGTACCATTTCGCCGATTCGTAGCCGCATTCCTTGCAGAAGAATGCGGTCGCTTTTTCTTTTGCCATAATGCTTATCCTACGGTTTCTGCGTGCAGCGATATCCGTCCTTCGGATTCCTCCACGGTCACGCTGTCGCCGTCCTTAATGTTTCCTTTCAGGATCTCTTCAGCAAGAAGATCCTCCAGATCGTTCTGCAGCAGCCGTTTCAGCGGACGCGCGCCGTATTTCGGCTGGTAGCCTTTGCTGATAAAATAGTTCCGCGCACTGTCCGAAAGCGTGAGCCTGAGCCGGTGCGTTTCGGAAAGCCGCGCTTCGATGTCATGCAGCTGCAGATCCAGGATCTTGTCGATATCGTCTCTTGTCAGGGAATGGAAGACGATGATCTCGTCGATCCGGTTGATGAATTCCGGACGGAAGAGCCGCTTGACTTCTTCCATGACGTTATCCTTCATGTGCTGATAGTCGGCGGCCTCGTTTTCTTCAGAGGCAAAGCCGAGCTTTTTCGGCTCGATGATGCGTTCCGCGCCGGCGTTGGAGGTCATTACGATCACCGTGTTCTTGAAATCCACGGTCTTTCCCTGCGCGTCCGTCAGCCTGCCTTCATCGAGGATCTGCAGGAGAATATGAAACACATCCGGATGGGCTTTTTCGATCTCGTCGAACAGGATGACGCTGTAGGGATGACGGCGGACCTTCTCGGAGAGCTGGCCGCCTTCTTCAAAGCCCACGTAGCCGGGCGGGGAGCCGATGATCTTGGACACGCTGTGCTTTTCCATATACTCGGACATATCGATCCGGATGAGCGAGGTCTCGTCTCCGAAGAGCGACGCGGTGAGCGCTTTGGTGAGTTCCGTTTTGCCCACACCGGTGGGGCCGAGGAAGAGGAAGGACCCGATTGGGCGCTTCGGGTCCTTGAGCCCCACGCGGCTTCTGCGGATCGCCTTTGACAGCGCCGAAATGGCTTCCTCCTGACCGATGACGCGGCGGTGCAGGTCGCTTTCCAGTTCCAGAAGCCGGGACCCTTCCTCTTTGGACAGCTGTTCCATAGGGATGCCGGTCCAGAGGGCGACCGCTTTCGCGATATCCTCCTTTGTGACGGCAGCGACCTCGTCCGTGGGCGCGGCAAGGCGGACAGCGGCGCCTGCTTCATCGATCAGATCGAGTGCCTTTTCCGGCCAGATGCGGTCGGTGATATACCTCCCGGAGAGCTTAACGGCGCTTTCCAGTGCTTCATCGTCGAGCAGGACGCGGTGGTGCCGCTCAAAGATCGACCGGCGGCCTTTCAGGATGGCCAGGGTCTCATCCTCTCCGGGGGTCTCGACAAGTACGCTCTGGAAACGCCGCTTCAGGGCAGCGTCCTTTTCCACATGTTTTTTGTATTCGTCCAGTGTGGTCGCGCCGATCACCTGCACCTCTCCGCGGGAGAGGGCGGGCTTCAGAATATTGGCGGCGTCCAGGCTGCCTTCCGCGCCGCCGGCGCCGATCAGCGTGTGGAATTCATCGATGAACAGCAGGATCTCCGGATGCGCGTAGAGCTCATCGATGATGGTCTTCATCCGCTCTTCAAATTCGCCCCTGTATTTGGTTCCGGCAACGACTCCGGCAAGATCGAGGGCCAGCAGGCGCTTTCCCTGGAGAAAACGGGGGACTTTGCCGTCGCTGATGCGCTGCGCGAGCGCTTCCACGATCGCCGTCTTGCCGACGCCGGGTTCACCGATCAGACAGGGATTGTTCTTGGTCTTCCGGCAGAGGATCTGCAGGACTCTGCGAAGCTCACCGTCCCGCCCGATGACCGGATCAAGCTTGCCCGAAGCGGCAAGAGCGGTCAGGTCGCGGGTGTATTTCGCTACCGTCTCAGCCGGTCCGCCGGCAGGCTGAGAGAGGAGGTCTTCCACGGCAAAGCGGTCTTCACCCATCGAATCCAGAAGGCTTTCTTCCAGCTCGTAGATGTCCGCCCCGATGGCAAAGAGGACCTTGGAGGCGATACCGTCAACATCATGCAGCAGCGCCATAAAAAGATGGTCGGTGCCGACTGACGGAGCGCCGAGGTCCGCACAGAGATCACGGGCATCTTCAAGGATCAGGGACAGAAGCGGGGTGAACGGCAGATGACCGCGCTTTTTCGCCGCGCCTTCCGGCAGAGGCTGAAAATGATCGCCCAGCATCCTGCCGAGCACTTCACAGGCTTTTTCCCGGGAGAGCTCCTTCATCTTCAGAACTTCGCGGGGCAGACAGGGAACGTCAAAAAAGGCCAGCAGAAGATGCTCGGTGCCGACTGCGCTCATGCCGTATTCCTTGGCGATTGCTCCTGCTCTGGCCAGGACTTTTTCCGCCTGAGGGGTAAAGGGAATATCGTAAGTGTTCATAAAATGCTCCTTTGTGCCTGTATTTTACACGAAAAAAGAAGGAACCGCAATATGGGACAGAAAAATGTAAGGACCCGGGAGGAGAGAGGGTTAATAAAGAATTAACTTGACGGATAGGAAGGGAAAAGGGTAGAATATATCGAAAGTTGCCGGATGGTCCGGCAGCCGTACCAAGAGTGATTCAGGGAGTTCCCTTATGAAAAATAAAGCTACAAAAACCGCAGTGATCGTTGCGTCGGTACTGGCAGTCCTTCTGCTGACTGCATTCGTTATCGTTGTCGTGCGCGGGGGTCAGCTCGCGGGCATTTTTGATTTTGACAAGATCTTTCACCGGGAGACAACGGCTGAGTCGACAGAGACAGTGCCGGAAACACCTGTGCAGTCAAGTGAAGAGACGATCCCGCAAAGCTCCTCGGAGGAGGTCCCTTCCACAGAAGAGACGGAGCCGGAACTGACCCCGGAGCAGCTGAAAAAGACGCTGAATATCACGGCGGAGAGTCTGAAGGGCAAATACGCACAGCCGTATGCGGTATCGGACGGCGATAAGATCGTCTGCAAACTGACGCAGGTCAATCTTCTTACGCTTGACCGCAGCGGCAAGGTACTTTACCATGCGGGAAATCTGGAACGCTCTGTGTACAACGGAACAGAATACAGCTATCACGGCATTGCCGATATCGATGTCGATTACGATGAAGAAGCCGATATCACGACCTACACGATCACGCTGCGGAAGGGACTGGCCTTCAGTGACGGCGTTCCGCTGACAGCGGATGACCTGGTCTTTAACTACTACTTCCGCCTGCAGCCGGATTATACCGGAGAAGGCGATCTGAGACTGTACGATATCGTCGGCCTGCAGAATTATTACTACAACAACGACGAGGCGGAAAACCAGAGCGTTTCGGAAGAAGAGATCGAGGAGGAACTGGCAGATCCCGGAGAAACGGTGTCCGCTTACCTTATGAAGCTGATCGCGGATACGCTGGAAGAAGAGGCGCGGCAGAGCGAGAAGCTGTGGCGCACCTATCAGTCCTACGGCTACGGCAACAGCGCGCAGGAATTCTTTTACAATATCTACGGGCTTGACCTGAACTACAATCTGCTGGATAAGGATCTGGAGACGGTCTGCCGTGACGTGACGCAGTCATACGGCATGGATTACCGTCTGCTTGCCGAGAACTACGCGGTCGATGAGCATTACTTCGATGAACGGGTGAACAACTTTGTCCGGGAAACCCTGCTGTATCAGAAGGTGCAGGAGGCGGAAGGCGCTCCGGTAGACTATATCAGCGGCATCATCCGCCTGGGCAGCAATGTGTTGAAGCTGAAGACCCACGGCTATGATGAAAATGCCGTTTATGACCTGCTGAACATCGATGTGCTCCCTCTGCATTACTACGGTGATCCCGCACTGTATGACTATAATGCCCACCGCTTCGGTTTCATCCGCGGGCAGTTTGCGATCGATGAAGCAAAACTGGCGAGTCCGCTCGGAGCCGGTCCCTTTGTCTATGTTTCCGGCGGTCCTGACAGTGTGACGTTTACCCGGAATACGCTGTATTATCAGGGAGAAGCCGGCGCGGAATTCGTGAACCTGCGCTGTGATTACGGAGAAGGTCTCGGCTATGTCGCCGAAGGCGTGGCCGATGTTGCCGCCGTCATCGGAAACAAAGCCAATTACGATATGGTCTGCCAGCTCAACAGCAATCATGAACTTGTGGGAGACGCCCTTATCGCCCATGAGGTGAATGTCCTCGGCTACGCTTATATCGGGATCAACGCGAATATCGTGAATGTGGGCGGAGAGCCGGATTCCGAAGCGTCGAAGAATCTCAGAAGAGGCCTGGCTACCGCCCTGGCAGCCTTCCGCGATATTGCCTATAAAGATTACTTCGGGGATTCGATCTACCCGATCGAATATCCCGTCTCGGATTTTTACGGCATAGCGCCGCAGCCCGGAGATCCGGTCTATGAGACCGTTTTCAGCAAGACTCCGGAGGGCGCTGCGATCTATTCCCCTGACTCGGATGCCGCCGCGCGTTTCCGGGGAGTCGTAAACGCGGTAAGGGAATACTTCGTGCTTGCGGGCTATACCTTCGGAGAGGACGGCAAGCTGCTTGAGGCTCCGGATGACGGGGCAGTCCTGTTTAATGTGTTCATCTGCAGCGATGAATATTCCTATGATGTCTTTCCCTCCTATGAGGTGCTCAGCTATGCGAAGATGGTCCTGTTTGAGATCGGGATCTCGCTGGACATCCGCTACATTCCGGATGATGAAAACATGCTGATCGCGCTGTATACGGGGACCTGCGATATGTGGTGCGCATCCTGGTATACCGCAGCCGATCCGGGCTTTGCCGAGCATTATCAGGGAGCCGGCAGAACGAACGGCATGATCCCGAACATCTACGGGATCAGCGATGATCAGCTGGATGAGTTTCTGAAGGAACTGAAGAAGGCGGATAACCGGGACGATAAGATCAGGCTGAGCCGGGCCATCATGGACCGGGTCAAAGACTGGGCTGTGGAGATCCCCTGCTATCAGATGAACAACTACTATGTCTATAATGCCAATACCCTGAAAGTGGAAAGCATCCCGAAGGATCTGACCGCCTATCACAGCTGGCTGGATGAGATCATCAGTCTGGAGGTGGGAAACCGTGAATAACAGCTTTTTTGCGATGATGAGCCGGATGAAATATATTGACCGCTGGGCGCTGATGCGCAACTCACAGGAGGAAAACGTGAGCGAGCATTCGCTGGAGGTAGCCATGCTGGCTCCCGCGCTGTGCGTGATCGGAAACAAGAGGCTCGGGCAGACGCTCAATGCCGACCGTGCCGCGGTGATCGCGCTGTATCACGATGCCACCGAGATCATTACGGGACATATGCCGACCCCGGTCAAGTACTTTGACCGCGAGATCCGTGCGGCCTACCGCCGTATTGAAGATGATGCGGCAGACAAGCTCCTTTCGCAGCTGCCGGAGGATCTGAGGGCAGAATATAAGAGCTATCTGCTGCCGGATGAGGAAGAGGAGGCCAGCCTGCTTGAGCTGGTCAAGGCGGCGGATAAGCTGTCCGCGCTGATCAAATGCCTGGAGGAAGAAAAAGGCGGTAACCGCGAGTTCGCAAAAGCGGAAAAGACCACACGGGAAAAGCTGACCGAAATGCATCTTCCGGAAGTGGATATCTTCCTTCTCGAATTCCTTCCGGCCTATTCCTGCACGCTGGATGAACTGTCATGCTGAAGAAGATCGGTGAATTCTTTCGCTCCCTGTCTTACATGACCGCTGCCGTGCTCCTGTTTCTTGCGGCATTTGGCCTGCCGGTATTCGTCTTTGTACGGGCGGTGACAACGGGCGGAAATATCGGACGGCTGGAAAGCGCGCTTTGCCTGCTGTCCCTGATCTTTGCCGCGGCGGGAGTCGTCATCCCTCTTTACGGACACTTTATCGTACGGGTAGACGGGAAGGCGGACTGGCGCGTGGGCGTTGCCATGAACGGCCTGCTCCTGCTGGCTCTGATTTTTCTGTATTTTCTCGGGATCTGATTGTTTCACAAAAAAACTTGATTTACGGGGAAATCTGTGTATAGTGTGATTTGTACCGCCATTTCGCGGTGAAAGGAGAAACTATGGAGGATCGGGTGCGTGTAGCGCTGGACGCGATGGGCGGAGACAATGCTCCGGGAGAGCAGATCCGCGGCGCGGTAGAGGCGCTGAAACTGACGGAGAACGCCGAGATCATTCTGGTTGGCCGGGAAGAAGTCATCCGCAAGGAACTGGCAAAATATACCTATGATACGTCAAGGATCAGCATCCGGAATGCCACCGAGGTCATCGAGACCGGTGAGCCGCCGGTGAATGCCATCCGCAAAAAGAAGGATTCCTCCATCGTTGTGGCCGAGAAGATGATCCGCGCGGGCGAAGCAGACGGCTTTGTCTCTTCCGGTTCTACGGGTGCGGTACTGGCCGGCGGTCAGCTGCTGGTAGGGCGCATCAAGGGCGTGGACCGCGCGGCGCTCGGCATTCTTATGCCCACACTTTCCGGGATCTCGCTGATGATCGACTGCGGAGCCAATGTTGACGCGAGACCGGAGCATATGATCCAATTCGCCCGGATGGGGGCCATCTATTATCAGGAGATGATCGGGAAAAAGAATCCCACGGTCGGCCTCATCAATATCGGCGCCGAAGAAGATAAGGGCAACGCCCTGACGAAGGAGACGTATCAGCGGCTGAAGGTCTGCAGCGACCTGAATTTCATCGGCAATGTCGAGCCGCGTGAAGTCCCTGCGGGCGCAGCGGATATCTATGTCACGGAAGCCTTTGCCGGCAATGCGATCCTGAAGACCTATGAAGGCACGGCCAGTGCCATGGTCAAGCTGGTCAAGGGCAGCTTCATGAAGAATCTGAAGAGCAAGATCGGCGCTCTGCTCGTGAAGGATTCCCTCAAGGATACGCTGAAGGTCATGGATGCGACGGAATACGGCGGCGCCCCCATGATCGGACTGAACGGTCTGGTATGCAAAACACATGGCAACGCGACGTATAAAGAAGTCAGCCACGCCATAGTCCAGTGTGTCAACTTTACGGAGAGACACCTGACCGATAAAATCAGGGCAGCTTTATCGCCCGAAGAACAGTAGGAGGTTTTTTTATGGACATCGAAAAAATCAGAGACATTATTGCCACCACACTGAATCTGGATCCGGAAGAAGTGACCCCGGAGAAATCCTTTGCGGAAGATCTTGACGCGGACTCTCTTGACCTGGCGGAGATCATCATGGCCATCGAGGATGAGTTCGGCGTAACGATTGCGGATGAGCTTCTTGAAAAAGTCGTTACCGTGCAGGATGCCTATGATCTGGTCAAGACGATCGGCTGAAACAAAGTCCTGACCGTTTTGAACAAGACCGCACTCCGAAAAAGGTCCTAACGGGACCTTTTTCGGAGCTGCGGGTTTTTCTGTATTTATCGGGAAGAAAAAGGAGCAATATTTATGCTGCAGCAACTGGAGAAGGCGATCGGCTATGAGTTTAAAAATAAAACGCTGCTGGCCACAGCCCTGATCCATTCTTCGTTTTCGAATGAACACCGGAAGGAGCATATTCCGAATAACGAGCGCCTGGAATTTTTAGGCGATGCCGCGCTGGAACTGGCGTCCAGCCGTTATCTGTACGAAAAGTTCCCGGATGAGCCGGAAGGCTGGCTTTCCAAGAAAAGAGCGGCCCTTGTCTGCGAACCGTCGCTGGCGGAATGTGCCCGCGCGGTGGATCTGGGCAGCCACCTGCAGCTTGGCAGAGGCGAGGATAAGAACCAGGGGAGGCAGAGGGATTCCCTGCTTTCCGATGCCTTTGAGGCGGTCATCGGCGCCATGCTGCTGGACGGCGGCTTTGACGCGGCGGAAAAGTTCGTGCGCCGCTTTGTAATGGACAAGATGATCGATCATCCGGCTTACAGCGATGCGAAGACCAGACTCCAGGAAGCGGTCCAGGGCGCGCTGATGGGGGAGATCGAATACTGCACGGTGGATGAACAGGGGCCGGAGCACGATCGGACCTTTACCGCAGAGGTAAAGATAGACGGGAAGATCTCCGGCACAGGCAGCGGCCACAGCAAAAAGATGGCCGAACAGGCGGCAGCGGCAGAAGCACTGCGCCGTCTGAATGAAGAAGCGGAACACAGAATCTGAAAAGGATCCGAACTAGAGATGTATTTGAAAAAGATCGAAGCACAGGGCTTCAAATCCTTTGCCAATAAAGCCGTTCTGGAGTTTACTCCGGGCATCATGGGAATCGTGGGACCGAACGGCAGCGGAAAGAGCAACGTGGCGGATGCCGTGAGATGGGTGCTTGGCGAACAGAGTGCCAAGCAGCTGCGCGGCGGTAGCATGCAGGACGTTATTTTTTCCGGTACCGAAGCCAGAAAGCCGATGGGATACGCATACGTATCCCTGACGCTGGATAATGCGGACCACGTTCTTCCGGTAGATTACGACGAGGTCACCGTGACCAGGCAGGTGTTCCGCTCGGGAGAGAGCGAATACCGGATGAACGGCAATGTCTGCCGGCTGCGGGATATTTATGAGCTCTTTTATGATTCCGGCATCGGGAAGGAAGGCTACTCCATCATCGGACAGGGCCAGATCGATCAGGTCTTAAGCAATAAGCCCGAGGAGCGCCGCCTGATGTTTGATGAGGCCGCCGGCATCACCAAATTCAAGAAGCGCCGCGATATCACCAACAAGAAACTGGACAGCGAGCGCCAGTCTCTGCAGCGGGTCACGGATATCCTGGGTGAGCTGGAACACCGCGTGGGACCGCTGGAAAAGCAGTCCATAAAGGCCAGGACCTACCTTCGCCTGAAGGAAGAGCTGAAGCAGTATGAGGTCGGCGCATATTCTCTGGAAGCAGAGGAACTGGAAAAGAAACTGGCGAAGACCGATGACGATCTGACCATCGTAAGCGGCGATCTGGATCAGTCCCATGCGGATGCGGACAGTTTGAAGGAACATTACGACAGCCTGACGCAGGAGAATGACGAACTGGATAAGAGCCTGCAGGAAGCCCGCGGAAAGCTGGCGGATCTGCGTGTCCTGAAGGAAAATCAGGAAGGCCGCATCGCCCTGCTGGAAGAACAGATCCGCACGGCGGCAGCCAGCAAGGGGCTTACCGAGGACCGCATTGCCGCGATCGATAAACAGATCGAAGAGCTTGATGCCGAAAAAGAAGAGATCTATGTCCGGAAAAACGAACTGGATATGCTGTTGGATTCTTCGGATGACCGGATCAGCGAGGCCGAAGAGGCAGCGGAAGAGGTCGAAGAGGAGATCCGCGCGCTGGAATTCGACTTGGAGCAGAAGAACCGCTTCATCATCGAAACGATGAATGAAAAGGTGAACATCAGCGGTGAGCTTCAGGGCCTGAATTCCAAGGAAGAGCAGATGAAGCTGCGGGCTGAAGCGATCGCCGACACGCTGAAGACAAACCAGAAAAAGCGCAGGGAGCGGGAAGCGCAGAATCAGGCGCTTCAGGCTTCTCTTACGGATATGAGGGCGGAACTGGACCGCCTGAAGGCAGAAGAAAAAGTTCATGCGGACGCGTACCGGAAAGCTGCAGATGAGGCAGAAAAGGAGAGGGAGAACTATCATCGTCTCTCCCGCGAGGCCTCCGTACTGAGCAGCCGCAGAGATACCCTGGAAAACCTGGCGGAACGCTACGAAGGCTATAACGGAAGCGTGCGCCGCGTGATGGAGCAAAAGGACAGGATGCCCGGCATCCGCGGTGTCGTAGCGGATCTGATCTCTTCCGAAAAACGCTATGAGACCGCTATTGAGACGGCGCTCGGCGGACGCATCCAGAACGTGGTGACCGATACCGAAGAGACAGCCAAGAAACTGATCCGCTACCTGAAGGAGAACCGCTTCGGGCGGGTCACTTTCCTGCCGGTAGAAGCCGTAAGCGGTGATAAAGAGTATGCCAGACCGGAAGCACTGCGGGAGAAGGGCATCATCGGCCGCGCAAGCGATCTGGTGAAGGCGGATGCTGCGCTTTACGGCGTAGTCCTGTACCTGCTCGGCAATGTGCTGGTCGCGGAGGACATGGACAAGGCGGCTGCTATTGCCAGGAAATACCATTACCGTCTGCATATCGTGACACTGGACGGAGAATATCTTTCTCCCGGAGGAGCCATTTCCGGCGGCGCCTTCAAGTCGTCCTCGAATCTTCTGGGCAGAGGCCGCGAACTGAAGGAAGTCACCGAGACGCTGCAGAAGACGAAGGCGGCATCAGAACAGGCAAAGAAAGCGCTGGACCGCGCGGAGAGCACGGCAGCGCTGGAAAAGGAACAGCAGGGTAAGCTTGGCAGCCTTATCAGCTCTTTGGCGCTGAAGGAGGCAGCCCTGTCTTCCCAGGCGGAAAGCCGCCGGCAGGAGGATCGGGACGCCCTTGAGCGGGACACCGCGCTCGAGGTCGAACAGCAGAAGATCAAAGAAGATATCGAAGCCCTCTCCGGCGAACGGCTGCGCATTCAGAAGCGTTCCGTCGGTCTGGATAAAAATAATGAATCCCGCCAGAGGGAAGTCAGCCGGGCCATGAATGATCTTGACCGGAAAAAAGAGGAGCTGGCGGAGAAGAACAAGGCGCTGGAAGATCTGCGCCTCGAGTTCTCCAACTTAAACCAGAAGAATGAATTTATTCTGGAAAACATCCGCCGCCTGAACGCGGAAACGGAACGGCTGGATGAAGAAAAAGAGAAGCTGCGCGGCAGTGCGGGCGATGAAGCAGAGGCTGAGGTCCTCCGTAAGGAAGAGATCGAAAAACTGCGCGGCAGTATTGCGGAGGAAGAGGCGACTACGGCAGAGCTGGAGATCTTCCTGCAGGAAAAGATGCAGCTGCAGGAAAAGAAGCGGGCGGAGCAGCAGGGCTTCTTTGACGCCCGTGAAGATCTGACCCGCCGCATTTCCGCCCTGGATAAAGAAAACTATCGTCTGCAGGGCATCCGGCAGCGGCTGGAGGAGCAGATCGAAAAACAGGCGGAATACCTCTGGTCCGAATACGAAATGACGCCGTCTCAGGCAAGAGCAACGAAAAATACGGAGCTGGGCAGCCTTGCGGAGATCCGCCGCTTTATTGCCCAGAAAAAGAGCGAGATCAGGGAACTGGGACCGGTCAATGTCGGTGCGATCGAAGAATATAAAGAGGTGGCGGAGCGCTATGAGTTCCTGAAAGCGCAGCATGAAGACCTGACGAAGGCCGAAGGCGAGCTGGTCTCCATGATCGATGAACTGGAAGACGGCATGCGCAGGCAGTTCAAGGAACGCTTCGCGCAGATCCAGATCGAATTTGCCAAAGTCTTCAGCGAGCTGTTTGCCGGCGGCAAAGGCTCTCTGGAGCTGGAAGCGGGAGAAGACGTGCTTTCCGCAGGGGTCATTATCAACGCGCAGCCGCCGGGCAAGAAACTGGTCAATATGATGCAGCTTTCCGGCGGGGAGAAGGCGCTCACGGCCATCGCGCTGCTGTTTGCCATTCAGAACCTGAAGCCGTCCCCGTTCTGCCTTCTGGATGAGATCGAAGCTGCCCTGGATGAGCCGAACGTGAACCGTTTTGCAGATTATCTGGCCCGTCTGAAAGGCAGCACGCAGTTCATCGTGATCACGCACAGACGCGGCACCATGGAAATGACGGACCGCCTGTACGGCATCACCATGCAGGAAAAGGGCGTCTCTGCACTGGTCTCTGTGAATCTGACGGACGCGAAGAAGACAAAGGAACTGTTAGGAGAATAAGATGGCGAAGATCGGCTTTTTCGGAAGACTGAAGCATTTGTTTGCCGCTTCGGATATTACCGAGGATTTTTATGATGAGCTTGAGGAAACACTGATCCTGTCCGATGTGGGCATGGAAGCCTCAGAGGAGATCATTGCGGAATTAAAGCGGCGCGCAGGCCTGCAGGGACTGAAATTCACGGATGAATGCAAGGAATGTCTGAAGGACCTGATCAAGGAACGGCTGGAAGAACTGTATTCGGACCGCTTCTGGGAAACGGAACCGGCGCTGCTGATGATCGTCGGCGTAAACGGCGTGGGCAAAACGACAACGATCGGCAAGCTCGCCTATTCTCTGGAAGAAAGCGGACGCAGCGTGATGATGGTCGCTGCCGATACCTTCCGCGCAGGCGCTGCCGAGCAGCTGACTGTCTGGGCGGAGCGCAGCGGCGCGGATATCATTGCCCAGAAAGAGGGAGCAGACCCTTCCAGCGTGTTGTTTGACGGTATTTCCGCGGCCAAGGCACGAAAATGCGATGTGGTCTTAGTCGATACCGCCGGCCGTCTTCACAACAAAAAGAATCTGATGGATGAGCTTGCGAAGATGAACCGCGTGGCGGAACGTGAAGCCGGAAACTACCGCAAGGCGACCCTGATCGTGCTGGACGCGACCACGGGACAGAACGCCTTGAGCCAGGCGAGGGTCTTTACGGAAGCGACGGACGTCGCGGGCATCATCCTGACAAAGGTGGACGGCACGGCCAAGGGCGGCGTGGTGCTGGCCATCCAGCAGGAGATCGGCGTGCCCATCGTGTATCTTGGCAGCGGGGAAGGAAAGACAGATCTGGAGATCTTTGATGCCGACGATTTCGTCGACGCGATGTTTGAGGAATAAAAAATGGCATTTACTCATCTGCATGTTCATACGCAGTACAGCCTGCTGGACGGTTCGGGAAAGATCGGAGAGATGGTTGCCCGGGCCAAGGAGCTTGGCATGGACTCGATGGCGATCACCGACCACGGCGTGATGTACGGCGTGATCGAGTTTTACCGCGCCTGCAGAGCTGCCGGGATCAGGCCCATTCTGGGCTGCGAGGTCTATGTGGCGCCGAATTCGCGCCTTGACCGGGAGCCCGGCGCCGCAGAGGAACGCTACCACCATCTGGTGCTGCTCGCGGAAAACAATACGGGCTACGCGAACCTGATGCGCCTTGTTTCGCAGGGCTTTATCGACGGCTACTACTACCGGCCGCGCATCGATAAGGAACTGCTGCGGCAGTATCATGAAGGGATCATTGCGTTAAGCGCCTGCCTTGCCGGTGAAGTGCCGCGCTGGCTGCAGCGGGGGATGTATGAAGAAGCGAAGGCGGCCGCACTGGAACATCTTGCGATCTTCGGGGAAGGCAACTATTTCCTGGAGCTGCAGGATCACGGCATTCCGGAGCAGAAAAACGTCAACACCCAGCTGATCCGCATGTCACAGGAGACCGGGATCCCTCTGGTCTGTACCAACGATATCCACTATACCCTCGCCGAAGATGCCGAGGCTCATGACCTTCTGCTCTGCCTCCAGACCGGCAAGAAGGTGTCCGATGAGAACCGCATGCGCTATGAAGGCGGGCAGTACTATATCAAGTCTGAAGAAGAGATGAGAAAGCTCTTCCCCTACGCGCAGGAGGCGCTGGACAATACCCACAGGATCGCGGAACGCTGCAATGTGGAGATCGAGTTCGGCGTGACAAAGCTGCCGCACTTCGACGTGCCGGAAGGTTTTACCTCGCAAACATATCTGCGCTATCTCTGCGATCAGGGCATTCAGGAGCGCTATCAGCCGGTCAGTGAGACGGCAAGAAAACGCCTTGACTATGAGCTGAACGTGATCGCGGAAATGGGCTATGTGGACTATTTCCTGATCGTCTGGGATTTTATCCGCTACGCGCGGGAAAACGGGATCGCCGTCGGGCCGGGGCGCGGCTCCGGTGCCGGGTCCATCGTGGCCTATTCCCTGCATATTACAAATGTCGATCCTCTGAAATATGACCTCCTGTTTGAACGCTTCCTGAATCCCGAGCGTGTTTCCATGCCGGATATCGACGTGGATTTCTGCTATGAACGCCGCGGCGAAGTGATCGATTACGTGACGCGCAAATACGGGGCGGACTGTGTGGTGCAGATCGTAACGTTCGGAACCCTGCAGGCACGGGGTGTCGTGCGCGACGTCGGCCGTGTGCTGGACTATCCCTACGCCTTCTGCGATAAGATCGCGAAGATGATCCCGAAAGACCTGGACATCACACTGGACAAGGCGCTGGAACGCAGCCGGGAATTTGCTGACGCCTACCATTCCGATCCGCAGATCAAAAAACTGGTGGACTATGCAAGACGGCTGGAAGGTCTGCCCCGCCACGCGTCGACCCATGCGGCAGGCGTCGTCATCTGCAGCCGGCCGGCCTATGAATTCGTGCCCTTATCCCGCAGCGCCGACGGCCAGCTGACCACGCAGTTTACCATGACCACCATTGAGGAACTTGGCCTGCTGAAGATGGACTTCCTGGGCCTGCGGACTCTGACGGTGATCCGTGACGCACAGCACTTTGTCAAAGAACGTACCGGAAAAGAGATCGATTTTGATACCCTTCCTCTGGATGATCCGAAGGTCTTCGACCTGATCGGTTCAGGCCGCGATGAAGGCATCTTCCAGCTGGAATCCGGCGGAATGAAAAGCTTCATGAAGGAGCTGAAGCCCCATAACATCGAAGACGTGATCGCCGGCATCGCCCTGTACCGTCCCGGCCCCATGCGCTTCATTCCCACCTATGTACGGGCAAAGAACGGCGGAACTGAGGTGCAGTATCTGACGCCGCAGTTAAAACCTATCCTGGAATCCACCTACGGCTGCATCGTCTATCAGGAGCAGGTCATGCAGATCGTGCGCGACCTTGGCGGATATACGCTTGGCCGGAGCGATCTGGTGCGCCGTGCCATGAGCAAGAAAAAGGCGTCGGTCATGGAAAAGGAACGCGCCAATTTCGTTTACGGCAACAAAGAAGAGGGCATTCCCGGCTGCCTGGCAAACGGGATCCCGGAAAAGATTGCCAACCAGATATATGACAGCATGATGGATTTCGCCCAGTATGCCTTCAACAAGGCGCATGCGACCTGCTATGCCGTGGTAGGCTACTGGACGGCGTATCTGAAGCTGTATTATCCGGAAGAATTCATGGCAGCCCTGATGACTTCCGTCATGGATGTGACCACCAAGGTGGCGGAATATATCGGCGTCTGCCGTCAGATGGGCATCAAGATCCTGCCGCCGGATATCAACGAGAGCAGCTACGGCTTTACCCCGACCGGAAACGGGATCCGTTACGGGCTGACCGCGATCAAGGGCGTGGGCAGAAGCGTGGCGGACTCGATCGTAGCCGAGCGGCAGCGGAGCGGCGAATTTGTTTCCCTCTCCGATTTCCTTGACCGCATGATGAGCCGGGAGATCAACAAGAGAACGGTCGAGAACTTTATCTTTGCCGGTGCCTTTGACCAGCTGCCCGGCTACCGCAGCCAGAAGATCGCGGTCTATGCGGATGTTCTGGAGAAGAAGCAGAAGGCGAAAAAAGACAAGGTCGACGGACAGCTGAGCCTTTTTGATTTTGCCTCGCCGGAAGACAGACGCTCGGGAGAGGTCTTCCCGGACATTCCGGAATACTCCAAAGCAGACCGGCTCGCCTTTGAAAAAGAGGTCCTCGGCCTGTATGTGAGCGGTCATCCGCTGGAAGAAGATGAAGAACGGCTGCGCCGGAACGTGACCGCCAGGATCTCCGATTTCAATGTCGATGAAGAAAGCGGAGAGGCGGGCGTGATAGACGGCTCCACCCAGATCATCGGCGGCATCATCACCAAAAAGACGGTGAAGACCACCAAGAACGGCAAGGCCATGATCATCCTCCAGCTGGAGGACATGACGGATTCGCTGGAGGTCCTTCTTTTTCCGAAAGATGCCGAAAACTACCGCGACAAGGTGGAGGAAGGCACGCGCGTATTCATCCAGGGCAGGGTCTCGCTGGGCGAAGAAGTGAAGGGCAAGCTGATCTGTGAACAGGTCCTGCCCTTTGATGAGATCGGCCGTGATCTCTGGATCCTATATCAGGACCCCGAGTCTTATCAGGAGGACGAAAGACGCCTGCTGAAGCTGCTCTCCGGAGAACCGGCTACCGTCGCGATCCGTTCGACGCGTCAGATCAAGAAACTGCCCGGCGTGGCCGGACGGGAGCTCACGGATGACGTGATCCGCGCGGTCACAGAGACCTACGGCAGCGATAAGATCGCCGTTCGGGAGAAAAAAGTTGAAGATTGTCTGAAGAAGTCTTATAATTCTTCTCATAAATTTTTCTGATGATTCATTCCGGGCCGGAACCGGACTGTCGGAAAGGATGATGGATATGGAAAACAAACAAACGACGATCGCTGTACTGACGAGCGGCGGGGATGCGCCCGGCATGAACGCGGCTGTCCGCGCGGTGGTGCGGATCGGGATCAATAAAGGCTTCCGGGTCATGGGCATCTACCGCGGCTATCAAGGTCTGCTGAACGAGGAGTTCAGAGAACTGACAGCCCTGGATGTGAAGGATACCATCCAGCACGGCGGGACCATTCTGTATACCGGCCGCTGCAAACGGATGATGCAGCCGGAGGGCCCTGCGGAAGCGGCGGAGAACCTGAAGAAGCACGGGATCGACGCTTTGATCGCGATCGGCGGCGACGGGACCTTCCGCGGCGCCCTGGAGATCGCCAAGCACGGCGTGGATGTGATCGGCATCCCGGCGACCATCGATCTGGACCTTGCGTGCACCGAATACACGATCGGCTTTGACTCCGCGATCGATACCGCGGTCGATGCCATCGATAAGATCCGGGATTCCGGGACGGCGCACGAACGCATCAGCATCATTGAGGTGATGGGAAGAAAGTGCGGCGCGATCGCCCTCTGGTGCGGTATTGCTAGCGGCGCGGAAGAGATCCTGATCCCGGAAACCTATGATTATAACGACAAGGCGCTGATCGACCGGATCAAGGAACGGGAAGCGCTCGGGAAAAAACAGCATATCATCATCAACGCGGAAGGAGTGGGAGATTCGGAGGCGCTGGCCAGACGGATCGAAAACGCCACCGGGATCGAAGCCAGAGCAACGATCCTCGGCTATATGCAGCGCGGCGGCTCGCCCTCCACACTGGACAGAGTCAAGGCGTCCCTGATGGGGGAACAGGCCATTGAATGTGTCCTGGGCGGCAGAGTGAACCGCGCGGTGATCGAAAAGAACGGCAGGATCAGGGATATGGACCTGGAAGAGGCGCTGAATGCCACGAAAGAGCCGTCCCGCGACCTTCTCGGCGTAGCCAAAAATCTTGTCCGGCGTTTTACGAAAGAAGAAAAGGAAGCTGCTGGGACTGCGGAGCAATAAGAGCCGTTTTCAAAACAGCGGAAAACCATCACAGAAGAAAAGGAAAGGAGGGTCATCATGACGGAGGTTCAGCAGACAACTACCCCCGTTCTGCAGCATTCGGAGCTGCCCACGGAGATCGAAGTCGTTTCCCATGAAAACGGACGCTCGGTCAAAGCATTGAAGGACGAAGATGAAATGATGCCGAAGAGCCGCATGCAGGATCCGGACGAGCTGTTTCAGCGCTTGACGGACAGCATCATGCGCTATCATCCTTCCGATGACATGACCCTGATCCGCCGCGCGTATGAGCTCGCGCGGGAAGCGCATAAGAATCAAAGACGCCATTCCGGAGAGCCGTATATCATCCATCCGCTGCATGTGGCGATCATTCTTTCCGAACTGGAAATGGATAAGGAATCCATTATTTCCGGCCTTCTGCATGACGTGGTGGAGGATACCGATACCACGCTGGATGAGATCCGCGAGCAGTTCGGGGATGACGTCGCCACCATCGTGGACGGCGTTACCAAGCTGACCAGACTGAATCTTGGCGATGCCGACAAGCTGCAACTGCAGGCGGAAAACCTGCGGAAGATGTTCCTGTCCATGTCCAAGGATATCCGGATCATCATCGTCAAGCTCGCTGACCGCCTGCACAACATGCGTACGCTGGAATACCAGAAGGCGGAAAAGCAGCGCGAGAAGGCGGCGGAGACCCTGGATATCTACGCC
>CADCPP010000008.1 GCA_902803355.1 uncultured Lachnospiraceae bacterium
TACCTGGCTCTGCCGGTGGTCGACAAGGGCGGCCGGATGGTCGGTATCGTCACCTTCGACGACGCCATGGACGTTTTGGAAGACGAGGCCACGGAAGACATCGAGATCATGGGTGGTATGACGCCCTCGGAAAAGACTTACCTGCGGTCCACACCGATCGACCTGTTCAAGCACAGGATCCCCTGGCTGCTGCTCCTGATGGTCTCAGCCACCTTTACCGGGCTGATCATCACCCATTTTGAAAACGCGCTGGCGGCGCAGGTGGTGCTGACGGCCTTCATCCCCATGCTGATGGATACCGGCGGCAATTCGGGCTCGCAGAGCTCGGTCACCATCATCCGCGCCCTCTCACTGGGAGAACTTGAATTCAGTGACCTGGCGAGCGTGGTCGTCAAGGAGATCGGCACGGCGGCGCTCTGCGGCGGGGTCCTGTCCGTGGCGTGCTTCGGCAAGATCATGCTGGTGGATCATCTGCTGATGCATAACGATGACGTGACCGTCCCGGTCGCGCTCGTGGTGTGCCTGGCGCTGCTGATCACCGTGGTTCTGGCAAAGATTGTGGGCTGCAGCCTGCCCATGCTGGCCAAGAAGCTCGGCTTTGACCCGGCGGTCATGGCGAGCCCCTTCATTACCACCACGGTCGATGCCCTGTCCCTGCTCATCTACTTCTTCTTTGCCACAAGGATCCTGGCAATTTAGGGAAGATCCTCCCCTACAACGCACAGTGTCACGCCGTATACCTTCCGGATGCCGGCGGAAAGCAGCGCCCGGCTGCAGGCCTCGAGCGTGCTCCCCGTGGTATAGATATCATCGATGAGGATCACCGTTTTCAGCTTCTCTGTTTTTGCCGACTTTTTTACCGTAAACGCATCTGCAAGGTTCCGAATGCGTGCCTTTGGCCCGAGCGCTTTCTGCGCCCGGGTCTTTTTTATGCGAAAGAGGATATCGCCGCGCAGCGGGATGCCGGAAAGCTTTGACAGCTCATGCGCCAGCAGCTCTGCCTGATTGTAGCCGCGCTTTAAGAGGCGGTCCCGGTGGATGGGGACGGGAATGAGGGCATCGGCCTTAAAGGAGAGGATCTCTTCTTTCCGGAGGGCCCAGATCTCTTCCGCATAGGTCTTCGCGTAGGCCTGCCTTCCGTGATACTTGAAGCGGACTACGCTTTCGCGGGCGGCTTCGTTGTAGACGAAGGCGGCGACGTTCCGCTTAAAGCTCCGGCGGCGCCTTTTGCAGTCGGAACAGTATTCCGCCGCGGGATCGGAGAGCGGCTTGCCGCAGCCAAAGCAGAAGGGCTGATCGACCGGCTCCAGTTTCTTCCGGCAGTCCGGATGGATCCGGAAGCGCTCGGATAAAAAGAAAGCCCCATCGCAAACAACGCAGCGACGGGGGTAAAAACACTGTACGAGAAAAGACCATACGGTCCGGGTATGTAATTGTTTCAAGGAGACTCCTTTATGCTTCCCGCCACCTTTGCGTACGCTCGTGAACGTCGCGCAGCTGCTCGGCGAGGGAAGAGTAGCGCTTCTGCTCGGTATCGTTGGCGGCCATCTTAAGGAAGGTATCCCAGAGGCCTACGATCACCACGCAGCTTTTTGCCCTCGTGACGGCCGTATAGATGAGGTTGCGGGTCATGAGCGGCAGGGGGACGGAGAGCAGCGGCAGCACCACGGCAGGGTATTCGCTGCCCTGCGACTTGTGGACCGTGACCGCGTAGGCAAGATCCAGCTCATCCGCCTCGGTAAAGCTGTAAACGGCTTCGCGGTCGTCATCGAACAGGACCACCAGCTCCTCGGAGAAGAAGCGGATATCCTTCACGATGCCGAGATCGCCGTTGAACACGCCGGTGCCGTCTTTCAGGGAAAAGCCGCTGCCGCCGGTCATCTGCCATTCTTTCTGATAGTTGTTTTTGATCTGCATGACCTTATCGCCCACGCGCAGGAGGCAGCGGGGAAACTGCCGTTCCTTCTTGTTCTCCGCGGGGGGATTCAGTTCGTTCTGCAGGACGCGGTTTAAATTTTCGACGCCGAGAACGCCCTTGCGTGTGGGCGTGATCACCTGGATCTCAAACGGGTCGGCGTGCACATAGGGGGGAAGCTTATCGCGCACGAGCCGCACCACCGCCTGCATGGCCTCGGCTGCCCGCTCACGTTTCAGGTACATGAAATCTCGGCTGGTCTTATCTGGCTCGATCGCTTCGCCGCGGTTGATGCGGTGCGCATTCAGCACGATATCGCTGGTTTCTGCCTGCCGGAAGATCTTGGTAAGCTCGATGGTCTCCACCACGCCGGACGCGATGATGTCGCGGAGCACGTTGCCGGGGCCTACGGAAGGCAGCTGGTTGGCATCGCCCACCAGGATCAGGCGCGTTCCGGGAAGAACGGCCTTGAGCAGGGCATACATGAGCGGCAGGTCCACCATGGACACTTCGTCGATGATGACCACATCCGCCTCGATGGGGTTCTTTTCATTCCGCTGGAAGTGCGGATCGTCGCGCTCGCTGTCTTCGGGATTTCCCATGAATTCCAGGAGACGGTGAATGGTCCTCGCAGGCCGCCCCGTGGCTTCGGTAATGCGCTTTGCGGCGCGGCCGGTGGGGGCGGCAAGCTCAAGGCTCAGGCCTTTGGCATCGAAGTAGCGGATGAGCGCGGAGATAGTGGTGGTCTTGCCGGTGCCGGGACCGCCGGTGATCACGGTAAGGCCGCGTTTTACCGCCCTCAGCACGGCGTCCTGCTGCATATCCTCAAGCTGAATGTCCCCTTCTCCGATGATGCGCCACAGTTCTTCTTCCAGCGTGGGCGCATCGATGTTCAGGGGCTGATCGAGGGCCATGAGCATGGCGGCAACGGCGGCCTCCATATAGTAATACTGCGCCAGATAGACCGCGTGCACGCCGCCGGCCATCCGCTGGACGAGCCGCTTGTCCACGGTCAGGTCCATCACGCATTTTTCAATGAGCTCCTCATCAAGCTCCAGAAGCCTTGCGGCATAGGAGATGAGCGTCTCCCGCGGCAGGTAGATGTGGCCGGCCTGCAGGGCCTGCTGCATGGCATAGTTTAAGCCGCTGCGGATGCGGAAATCAGAGTCGCCGGGCAGACCGGCGCGCCGCGCGATGTCATCCGCGATGCGGAAGCCCACGTGCGTGATGTCGTCCATCAGCTTGTAGGGATTGGACTGAATGACGGAA
>CADCPP010000009.1 GCA_902803355.1 uncultured Lachnospiraceae bacterium
ATCCTCTTTATCGATGAGCTGCATCTGATCGTAGGCGCCGGCAAGACCGAAGGCTCCCTGGACGCGGGCAACCTCTTAAAGCCCATGCTGGCGCGCGGCGAGCTGCACTGCATCGGCGCGACCACGCTCGACGAATACCGCAAATACATTGAAACGGATGCCGCCCTGGAGCGCCGATTCCAGCCGGTGATGGTGGATGAGCCCACGGTGGAGGATACCATCTCCATCCTGAGGGGCTTAAAGGACCGCTACGAGATCTATCACGGCGTGACCATTCACGACCGCGCCCTGATCGCCGCGGCGACCCTCTCCCACCGTTATATCTCCGACCGTTTCCTGCCGGACAAGGCCATCGACCTTGTGGACGAAGCTTGCGCTTCCCTGCGTATGGAGATGGATTCCATGCCGTCCGAAATGGATGACCTGCGGAGACATATCATGCAGCTGGAGATCGAAGAGGTCGCCTTAAAGAAGGAAACCGATACGCTTTCCAAGGAACGTCTCGCCAAGCTGCAGGAAGAGCTGGCAAAATGCCGCGATGAATTCAACGAGAAGAAATCCGCCTGGGACATCGAAAAGAACGCCGTGGAAAACACCAAGGCGCTCAAGGAAAAGCTGGACCAGATGCATCTGGAGATCGAAGCCGCAGAGCGCAGCTACGATTACGAAAAAGCCTCTCGTCTGAAGTTCTCCGAGCTGCCGAAGCTTGAAGAAGAGCTGGCGAAGGCGCAGAAGGCCGCGGAAGACCGCAGCAAGGACCCCATGGTCCGGGATACCGTGACCGAAGAGGAAATTGCCGAAGTGGTGGCCCGCTGGACCGGCATCCCCGTGTCCAAGCTGATGGAAGGCGAACGCCAGAAGATTCTGCGCCTGCCGGAGATCTTGCATCAGAGGGTCGTCGGGCAGGATGAAGCCGTTCAGGCCGTCAGCGACGCAATCCTGCGCTCCCGTGCCGGCATTGCCGATCCGAACCGCCCGACCGGTTCCTTCATCTTCCTCGGCCCCACCGGCGTAGGCAAGACGGAGCTGGCCAAGGCACTGGCCGAAGCCCTCTTTGATGATGAGCACAACATGATCCGGATCGATATGTCGGAGTACATGGAGAAGTTCAGCGTGTCCAGACTGATCGGCGCGCCGCCCGGATACGTAGGCTACGATGAAGGCGGCCAGCTGACCGAAGCCGTGCGGAGGAAGCCCTACAGCGTGGTGCTCTTCGATGAGATCGAAAAGGCTCACCCGGACGTGTTCAACATCCTGCTGCAGGTGCTGGACGACGGACGGATCACCGATTCGCAGGGCCGTACCGTGGACTTCAAGAACACGATCATCATCATGACCTCGAACCTTGGCTCTTCTGCTCTTCTTGAGGGCGTCGGGCCTGACGGTGAGATCACGCAGGAAGCAAAGGATGAGGTCACGGCGCTGCTGCACCGCACCTTCCGTCCGGAGTTTCTGAACCGTCTGGATGAGATCGTCTTCTACCGTCCGCTCACGCGCGACAATATGGGACGCATCATCGACCTGCTGACCGCCTCGCTTGCGCAGCGCATGGCGGAAAAGGAGCTCCATCTGGAGATCACGGACGCCGCGAAGGACTACATCATCAGTCACAGCTATGATCCCGCCTTCGGTGCAAGACCGCTTAAGCGTTACCTGCAGTCTCATGTGGAGACACTGATCGCCCGGACCATTCTGGCCGGCGAACTCGTGGCAGGCGAGACCGTCGTGGTCAATGTGAAGAACGGCGAACTGAACGTCGAAGAAAAATAAGGGACAATGCATAAAACGCCCCTCTCCCGTCTGCGGTGTGCTACTTGGGGGTAGCATATCACTGCCGGGAGAGGGGCGTCTTTTACGTTATCAATAGTTCTTTATGATGTCAGGAAAAGGCCCTGATTTCTTAGCGCAGGACCTGCTTCACTGCGGGCTGCGTGCGGGCGATCACCTCGCCCTTTCTGACCGACAGCACCACCGGCGCGTTGTTGCTTAAGGCTTCATACCAGTCCTTCGCTTCCAGGACCGCAAAGCTTGCCGGACGGCCTTCGGCAATGCCGTAGGATTCGCCAAGATGCAGGACCTTTGCCGCGTTTTCGGTCAC
Source organism: uncultured Lachnospiraceae bacterium (assembly GCA_902803355.1). GTDB lineage: Bacteria > Bacillota > Clostridia > Lachnospirales > Lachnospiraceae > UBA6987. The sequence continues at coordinate 2,099 of CADCPP010000009.1, forward strand.
AAAGCGGTAGCTGTTCATGATGTCGTGATAGCCCATCATCTGCGTCACATGCAGGCCCAGATAGACCGTATCGCGCATGGAGCCGCAGCCCATGGGATACCAGGGATCGAAGAGGTCGTCGTTGCCGAAGGCCACGTTGATCCCGGCTTCGGAAAGCTCCTTCACGCGGGTCACGCCGCGGCGCTTCGGATAGGTATCCGCGCGCCCTTCCAGATGCGTATTGACCAGCGGATTGGCCACAAAATTGATCCCGCTCATCTTCAGAAGCCTCATGAGCTTCAGCACGTAGGCATTGCTGTAGGAATGCATGGCGCAGGTATGGGAAGCCGTCACCTTATCCTTGAGGCCAAGCTCCAGCGCCCTGGTCGCGAGCGTTTCCAGACCGCGGGACTGATCATCGTCCGTTTCATCGCAGTGCACGTCCATGAGCAGGCCGTTCTTTGCCGCCAGCTCGCAGGCAAAATTCAGCGATTCCACGCCGTACTCCCGGGTAAACTCAAAGTGAGGGATGGCGCCCACGGCGTCCGCGCCAAGGCGGACGGCTTCTTCCATCAGCTCCTTGCCGTTCGGAAAGCTCAGGATGCCCTCCTGCGGGAAGGCAACGATCTGAATATCCGCAAGATTCCTCAGTTCCTCGCGGACGTCCAGGATAGCCTTTAACGCCACCAGCGACGGATCGGTCACATCGACATGCGTGCGGATGAACTGTACCCCGTTTGAGGCATAGAGCTTCACCGCGCGCCTCACGCGCTCCTTGACATCTTCCGCATTCAGCTTGTCCTTGCGCTTTGCCCAGCATTCGATGCCCTCAAAGAGCGTGCCGGACATGTTCCAGACCGGATCCCCGGCGGTAAGCGTGGCGTCCAGGTGCACGTGCGGTTCGATAAAGGGCGGCAGCACCAGACGGCCTTCAAGGTCCTTTACTTCCTCGTTTTCCCGCGGCGCGATCCTGGGCGCGATCTCGGCAAATAAACCGTTTTCTACGCGGATATCCTGCGTTTCTTTCGCATTTTCAATACACGCGTTCTGATAGAGCATGATAACTCCCTCTCTTATGATTATAATTGTTCGATGCCCTGCATCTGCCGCGCCGGGCAATCAGCCTGCCCTTCGCCGACAGGCGGACCGCCCGGGACGGCACGGATGCATTGGGTTCACGCAGGCTTTCCGGAGACCTCGTGAACCGCGGAAATGCCTGATGCATTTCCCGCTGAACCTCGGTAAAAGCCGCGCAGAGGATAGCGCGGCTTTTATCCGGAGCCTGCGCTCCCCGATGCATGTGCCGTCATCCGTGCGGCCTAATGCCGGCTCAGGGCAGGCAGATTGCCGGCGCGGTGCAGCAGCATCTTCTTATTTCTTCACGACTTTAGCGTAGACCAGGTAGCACACGGAAGCCACGGCCATGGCATTCACGGAAGCAATGCCCCACTTCACGAAATTGCCCACCAGCGCACCGGCCACCACGCCGAGCACGGCGCCCCAGTTGATCGCCGTCTTTTCCTGATCCTCTTCACGGTTTTTTCCGCGGTTCAGGAAGAAATCAAGCATGATGATGGCACCGATAGGCGGCAGGGTCGCGTTCAGGAAATTCAGCCAGCCGATGAAGTTGTTGTAGAGCCAGATGGCAGCCGCCGTGCCGATGATGCCGCTCACGATGACCATGGGTTTCTTGCGCACGCCGGTGATATTGGACAGACCAAGGCCGCCGGTATAAAGGGCGTTGTCGTTCGTGGTCCAGATGTTCGCACCGAGCACGATCAGAGCGGGCACGGTCAGGCCCTGTGCGATCATGACGTAGAAGATATCATCCATTTCCGTAAAGGCGCCGCCCACCGCGCCGAAGGCAAACATGAGCGTGTTGCCGATAAAGAAGGCGATCACGGTGGTGATCACGGCGATCTTGTTGTTCTTGGAGAAGCGGGTGAAGTTCGGGGTCGCCGTGCCGCCGGATACGAAAGAACCGATGACAAGGCCAACGCCCGCAAAAAGTGTCAGCTGGCCGCTGCTCTTGGCGAAGATCGCGTTCAGCCCGCCGCCCTGCGAGGTGGCCAGGACCATGGAATAAATGCCGAGCACGGCGATCAGCGGGACCGAGATGTAGCTGATAATCTCCATCCCCTTGATGCCGAAGTAAGCCGAAGCGGTCATGCAGATGCCCGCGATGACGACCAGCAGAACAGGGCTCACGTGAAGCACCTCCGCCGCGGGAATGCCGAACATGGCAGCGCCCACGCCGAACCAGCCGATCTGGGTCAGGGAGATCATGGCGGAAGGCAGATAGGAGCCGTAGCGGCCGAAGGAGCGGCGGGCCAGAAGGTCAAAGGACAGACCGGTCTCACTGCCGATGTAGCCGAGCGTCCCGGTGTAGGCGGCCAGGATCACGCCGCCGATCAGGACCGCCCAGACAAAGCCGGACAGGTCAAGACCGTTGCCGAGCTTCGCGCCGACGGACATGCTGGCCGAGAAGAAGGTGAAGCCCAGCATGATGAAGAACATGGGGAGGAAGCCCTTCCGGGCTTTTTTCGGCACCGCTTCGAAGGAGAAGTCGGCGTCATGGACCTGTTTCTTGTTTTCAGTTGTCATGGATGTGTCCTCCAATTCAGATTTGGCTCGACATGGAGGCCTGCAGTAAAAAAGCGGCTCTCCCATCCAAGGAAAGCCGCGATCATTCACAAAATATTCGCTATGGTACAGCCGTACCGCAGTCCTTGGAGGCCTCTCTGGACCTGCCTTAAAGCACTTGGGCACATTATAGGGGA
>CADCPP010000010.1 GCA_902803355.1 uncultured Lachnospiraceae bacterium
ACCCACAGCCCCATGTTCCATCAGATGGAAGGCCTGGTGGTGGATGAACACATCACCCTGGGCGATCTGCAGGGCATGCTGGACGAATTTGTCCGTAAGATCTTCGGACCGCAGGTCAAGACCAGACTGCGTCCGAGTTACTTCCCCTTCACCGAACCGAGCGCCGAAGTGGACGTTTCCTGCTTCCAGTGCGGCGGCAAGGGCTGCAGTCTCTGCAAGCATACCGGCTGGATCGAGATCCTGGGCAGCGGTATCGTGCACCACAGCGTACTGGAATCCTGTGGCATCGATCCGGAGAAGTATTCCGGCTTTGCCTTCGGGATCGGCATTGAGCGGATCGCTATGCTGAAGTACGGTATCGGCAATATCGGCCTGTTTTTCGACAACGACCTGCGCTTCCTGCGGCAGTTCAAAGACTAAAAGGAGGAAAATGCCATGAAAGTCCCTTTCAGCTGGTTGAAGGAATATGTTGATATCGATGTTTCGGTGGAGGAACTTGAGGAAAAACTCTTTGGCTGCGGCTTCGAAGTGGAGGAACTGATCCGCCTTGATGCCGAGATCAGCCACGTAGTGGTTGGCGTTGTCACGGAGTGTGAACCCATTGAGGGAACGCATCTGCACCTGTGCAAGGTGGACTGCGGAGAGTACGGAAAGGATATCCAGATCTGCACCGGCGCGGATAATGTCTATGTGGGCATGCATACCCCGGCGGCGCTGGACGGCTCCACACTGCCCGGCGGCGTGACCATCAAGGCAAAGCCGCTGCGCGGCATCCCGTCCGCAGGCATGCTCTGCTCCGGCGAGGAGCTGGGCCTGAATGACGACCTATTCCCCGGCGCGGAATACTACGGTCTGCTGGATCTGCCGAAGGATACCGTGCCCGGCGCGGACATCGCTCCTGTTGTCGGCCTTGATGAAGTCATTTTTGATATCTCCATCACGGCGAACCGTCCGGACTGCCAGTCCATCCTCGGCATGGCGCGCGAGGTGGCGGCCATCCTGAATAAGCCGCTGAAGATGCCGGCAACAGACTGGAAGGTGCGCGGCGCTTCCGTTCCCGGCTTTTCCATTCATGTGGAGGCGCCGGATCTCTGCCCGCGCTATCTGGGCCACCAGGTGCGGAATCTGCGCATTGCGCAGAGCCCCCGCTGGATGAGAAGAAGCCTTGCGCTTTGCGGTCTGCGCAGCATCAGCAATATCGTGGACATCACGAATTATGTCATGCTGGAGATCGGGCAGCCCATGCACGCCTTTGACCGCGAGACACTGGAAAGCAGCGAGATCATCGTGCGGCGCGCGAAAGAAAATGAAGGCATCACCACCCTGGACGGCAAGGAATTCAGACTCGGGCCGGAGAATCTGGTCATCTGCGACGGCGAAAAGCCCGTGGCACTGGCTGGCGTGATGGGCGGCCTGAACAGTGAGATCACGGAAAACACCCGGGAACTGCTCTTTGAAGCGGCCAAATTCGCGCGCGACAGCGTGCGGAAGACCGCCAGAAGCCTGGGACAGAATACGGACTCCTCAAGCCATTTCGAAAAGGGGATCTGCGAGTATACCGTAGAGCTCGGTATGGACCGCGCCCTGCATCTGATCGACGAACTGGACTGCGGCGACATAGCCCCGGACCGCTACGACTGCGATGCCGGCCAGCCGAAGGAAGGAAAGACCTTCACCGCCTCTCTGTCCCGCATCAATGCCATCCTGGGCATCGAGGTGCCGGAGGAGACGGCGCTCGATATCCTGAGCAGGCTTCAGTTTGCCGTACGGAAGGAGGGCGATCTGCTTACGGTCACCGCGCCGCGCTACCGCGAGGACATCGAAGTGGGCGAGCCGGATCTTGCAGAAGAGATCATCCGCATGTACGGCTTTGGGCATATCACGCCTACTTTCCTGACTGCCTCGACTGTGACCAACGGTGGCCGCCGTCCGGAGCAGAAGCTGGCGGACCGCGTGAAGAACTCGCTCTGTGCGCAGGGCTTCAACGAGGCCATGACCATGAGCTTCTATGCCGATGAAGATCTGGATGCCTTCCATTTCGCGAAAGATGCCCCGGAGCGGAACGCGGTGCGCATCGTCAACCCCATCAATGCGAACTATACCATCATGCGGACGATTCTTGCGCCCTGCCTGCTGAAGGCAGTCGTGGGCAATCTGAAGAAGGATAATGACGAGGGACGCCTGTTCGAGCTGGCAAACGTCTATTTCCCCAGAGAGATCCCCATGACGCAGCTTCCGGAGGAAAAACAGCATCTCGGGCTTGCCGTGTTCGGCGCGGATGAGGATTTCTTCTCCGTAAAGGGCGCCCTGGAAGGTCTGGCGGAAGATATGGGACTTCGCTTTTCGTATGAGCGCGCGGAGGACGTGCCGTATCTTCATCCCGGCATTGCCGCCTATGTGCTCTGCGAAGGCGAGAGGATCGGCTGTTTTGGAAAACTTTCCAATCAGATGACGAAAGAACTGGATCTTCCGAAGGACAGCAAGGAAAAATATAAGATATTCCTGGGTGAGCTGGATTATGAGAAACTTGCGGCTCACATCCCGGCGCAGCTAAGGTACAGACCCATTCCGGAGCTGCCGGATGTCACGCGCGATCTGTCTCTGGTCGTGAAGGAAGAAACGACCTGCGGCGAGATCGAGGACGAGATCCGCAAAGCCTGCCCGCAGGTGACGAAGATCGAACTCTTTGACATCTACCGCGGCATTCAGGTGGGACCGGGACGAAAGAGCATGTCGTTCAAGATCTCCATCAGCCAGGGATCCGAGGCGGTCAGCGCGGAAGACGAAGCCCGCATGATCAAGAAGATCCTGGGCAACCTGAAATATCGCCTGGGCATTGAGATCAGAGGATAAAGCCTTCTGTAAAGATGCTGCCGCAGCGGCGTGCAGGGACAAAAGCTGTTTGATCAAATTTAAAAAAACACTTGCATTTCGGAAAACGGAATGGTACACTATACGGGCACATCTTTGAGGAGGTTGCTTGTTATGCAGGTTGTTATCACAATTTTATCCATATTACTGGTGATCGACAGTATTGCCTTGATCGTTCTGGTGATGCTTCAGGAAGGCGATGAAAGAGGTCTTTCCAGCAGCATCGCAGGCGGCTTTACCGACAGCTATGCAGCCCGTAACGCGGGACGCACGAAGGAGGGTCAGCTGAAAAAGTATACCCGGATCTGCCTTGCGGTATTCCTGGTCTTTGCGCTGGCCATCAATATTCTGCAGTAAGTGCCGCGGTGAAGAAGGTGCATGGCAAGCCATGCACCTTCTTTCTGTCTACAGGAGGAAAAGATTATGGCGAAAGGCACAGAGATCAGGCTGATCGCGCAGAATAAAAAAGCCTATCACGACTATTTCATTGACGATACCTATGAGGCGGGCATTTCCCTTGTCGGAACGGAGGTCAAGTCTCTCCGCATGGGCAAGTGCAGTCTGAAGGAGTCCTATATCGATGAAAAAGGCGGTGAGCTGTTTATCGTCGGTATGCATATCAGCCCCTATGAGAAGGGAAATATCTTCAACCGTGATCCGCTGCGCGTGCGGAGGCTTCTGCTGCACGACTACGAGATCCGCAAGCTGTCTTCGCAGGTCAAGGTCAAGGGCTATACCATCGTTCCCTTAAAAGTCTACTTTAAGGGGCAGCTGGTGAAGGTGGAGATCGGGCTGGCCAAAGGCAAGAAGCTCTACGATAAGCGCGAGACCATCGCAAAGCGCGATGCGGACCGCGAAGCCAGACGGGAAGTCAAGGAAGAGATGCGCTGAGAGGCCTGGTAAAGGACGCGGTCTGCGTCCTTTTTTCGTGGAAGGGACTTGTGTTTTCCCTGCATGAAAGCGTATAATCAAGGCAGAAACAGGGAAAAGATAAGGTGCGGATCATGAAAACAAAAGAAGTCGTGTTATCGATCCTGGAACAGAAGAAGAATACGTACGTCTCCGGTCACGCGATCTCGGAGGCAGCCCATGTTTCGCGGACGGCGGTCTGGAAGGCAGTGGAAGAGCTTCGCCGCGCGGGCTACGAGATCGATTCGGCTCCGAAGAGGGGATACCGGCTCGCGGAAGGAAGCGATGTGATCTCTGCCGAAGGGATCGCGGTCTGCCTGAGCCATAAAGTTCTGGCAGAGCGGATCGTGGTCTTTGATGAGCTGGAATCGACGAATCTGACCGCCAAGCTGAATGTGATCAGCGGCATGACGGGCAAGAGCGTGATCATCGCGAGACGTCAGAGCGCAGGAACGGGGCACGGAAAAACGGAATATCACTCTCCGGAAGGCGGCATCTATCTGAGCCTGATCAAGGAACCGCAGAGGGAAGAGCCGCGCCTTAAGGCGGCAGATATCGGCAGGACGGTGTCCGCTGTGATCGCCGGGGAAAGTGGAAAAGAAACACGGCTGGATAAGGCGACCAACCGGATCTTTATCGGGCAGCAAAAAGTCTGCGGTGTCCTGACAGAGATCATCGCAGACCTTGAGACCGGAGAAATTTCCGCATATATTATCGGGATAGGCATACAGCTTGCGGGGATCAGGAAAAACCGCATGATCGCTGCACTGATCGAAGCCTTTCTGGGCGAGAACGCATAAGGCGCACGATCATTTTACCGGTTCAGCTTAAGGACCGGCGTCAGGCGGCGGGAGAGCACAAGAGCAAGTCCCAGCTTGGCAAGATCGGGAAGAATAAACGGGATCACACACCAGGAGAGAGCGGTAGCCAGACCGATGGCGCCGCTCTGTTTTGCATATACTGTCATGAACCAGAAGGTCCCGAAGGCATAGCAGATGGCAAGACCGAGCAGCAGGGAGACGATCTGGGCCCACAGCTTCTTTCCGAAGAGCGATACGGCAAGCCAGTAGATGAGGCCGATGAAAATGAAGCCGACGATATACCCGCCGGTCATGCCGAGCAGGGTCCCGAGCCCGGCGGTAAACTGGGCAAAGACCGGCAGCCCTACGGCGCCGAGCAGAATGTAGATCAGAACGGAAATGGTTCCGCGCTTTCCGCCAAGGAGTGACAGCACAAAGAAGACCGCGAAGGTCTGCAGGGTAAAGGGGACCGTAGTGGGAATACTGATCCAGGAACAGATGGCGATCAGGACCGCGCCGATGGCAATATAGGCCAGGTCCAGGGTCTTCAGAAAAGGTTTGGTCTTTGAGACACTCATAGTCTTTCTCCTTGTTAAAAGCGCAAGAGGGGGAGAACTTGCCCCGCCGGCTTTCAGATTTGTACAAACGATAACACGGCAGAGACAAAATGTCAACCTGAAAACAGAAAAAGGTTGACAATCATCTTTCTCTTGACAAGTTCATAAAATATGCTATGATACCCGCATAACTGAATACACTCTTAAAGCGTTGAGGAGAAGAGTAAGGCGGAAGCCGCCGTCCAGAGAGAAACGCGTATGCTGGAAGCGTTTTACGGAGCCCCGTCTGAAGACCATCTCTGAGCGGCCCTAATCCGGCCCGGGTGACGCCGTGATCCGTCAAAAGAAGAGCCCCTTTAAAGGGGAAACAGGGTGGAACCGCGGGTGAATGACTCGTCCCTGACAGAGACTTGAAAAAGTTTCCGTCAGGGACTTTTTTATGCCTCCCAGAGAAAGGAGAAAAATATGAAGATCACACTGAAAGATGGTTCGGTGCGGGAGTATGACCGCCCGATGAGCGCGCTTGAGATCGCGTGCGACATTTCCGAAGGCCTCGGCAGAATGGCCTGCCTTGCCTGCATCAACGGCGAAGATAAAGATATCCGCACCGTGATCGGCGAGGATGCATCGCTCAGCATCTATACCGCAAAGGATCCGCAGGGCCTTGCCACACTGCGTCATACCGCAAGCCACGTGATGGCCCAGGCCGTCAAGCATCTGTATCCGTCCGCCAAGCTGGCTATCGGTCCGTCCATCGCGGAAGGCTTTTACTATGATATCGACTTTGCCGAACCCATTTCCACCGAAGATCTGGCAAAGATCGAAGATGAGATGAAGAAGATCATCAAGCAGGATCTTCCCCTTGAACGCTTTGAACTGCCCCGCGAAGAAGCGATCGCCTGGGCAAAGAGCGTGGAGGAACCGTATAAGGTGGAACTGATCACGGATCTTCCGGAAGATGCCGCCATCAGCTTTTACAAACAGGGCGATTTCACCGATCTCTGCGCCGGCCCGCACCTTGCGAGCACCGGCAAGGTCGGCAAGGCCTTCAAGCTCCTGAATCTTGCGGGCGCCTACTGGCGCGGCAGCGAGAAGAATAAAATGCTGACCCGTATCTACGCGACGGCTTTCGCGAAGAAGGACGAGCTGGAGGAATACCTGCAGAAACTGGAAGAAGCGAAGAAGCGCGACCACCGGAAGCTCGGCCGCGAGCTCGGCCTCTTCATGACGGACGAGCTGGTCGGCAAGGGCATGCCCATGTTCCTGCCGAAGGGCTATACCATCTGGCGCATCCTGGAAAACTACATCCGCGACAAGGAACTGAAGCAGGGCTATCAGCACGTGCTCACTCCCTGCATCGGTACGGTGGATCTGTACAAGACTTCCGGTCACTGGGATCATTATCAGAAGAACATGTTCCCGGCCATGGAAGTGGAAGATGAAGTCTATGTGCTTCGTCCCATGAACTGCCCGCATCATATGCGCATCTACGCGAATCAGCCGCATTCCTACCGGAACCTTCCCGTCCGCATCGGCGAGATCGCGCACGATTTCCGCTTTGAGGCCTCCGGCACGCTGAAAGGCATTGAGCGCGGCCGCCACTTCTGCCAGAACGACGCCCACCTTTTCGTGACGCCCGAGCAGATCAAGGACGAGTTCAGCAAGGTCGTGGATCTGATCTTTGACACCTATAAGGACTTCGGCATTACCGACTACCGCTGCGTGCTGTCGCTGCGCGATCCGGCCGATAAGGAAAAATACCACGATGATGATGAGATGTGGAACACCGCGGAAAACGCCCTGCGTGAAGTGCTGAACGATCTGCATCTGGACTATACCGAAGAGATCGGCGAGGCCGCCTTCTACGGTCCGAAGCTGGACGTGAACGTGAAGCCCGCCGTCGGTCCCGAATATACCCTGTCCACCTGCCAGCTGGATTTCTGCCTGCCCGCCCGGTTCCAGCTGACCTATATTGACCGGGACGGCAGCGAGAAGACGCCGGTGGTGCTCCACCGGGCCATCCTGGGCTCTCTGTACCGGTTTATGGCCTACCTCATCGAGGAGACCAAGGGCAAGTTCCCCGCCTGGCTGGCGCCGG
>CADCPP010000011.1 GCA_902803355.1 uncultured Lachnospiraceae bacterium
ACGAAGTTCTCGATCTGGCCGATCTGGGTCGCGGAGCTGTCGTCGCAGGCGACGATGGTGATCTGGCCGCCGTTCTTCTCAACGACCTCCTGGAGCGCGGTCATAACGCCTGCCCAGTAGGAGTTCTGCAGGGACTGGATGGTGACGCCGATCTTCTTGCCGCTCAGGGAAGCGAGATCCGCCTTCGCGTAGAACTCGGGGCTTGCCTGGATGCCCTCGGTGTTCTGGGTGCTGGTAGCAGCCTCGGCAGCAGCGGTGGTCTCCGCGGCAGCGGCAGCAGCGGTGGTCTCCGCGGCAGCGGCAGCAGCCTGGGTCTCAGCGGGCTTCGCGCCGCCGCATCCGGTCAGCAGGCCAAAGGTCAGAGCGGTTGCACAAAGGACAGCGAACAGTTTCTTCTTCATATAAGGATCCTCCTTTTTTTGCCCTTCATATAAGAAGGGAATCAATACGTTTTTAATGTTACGTTTTCAGTTTCGTTATAAGGTCAGAAGCAGGTGAATGCGCCGTCAAGGCCGAAGTCAGCACCGGTCGTGAAGGTCGAGGTATCGCCCGCAAGGTAAACGCAGATCGAAGCGAGCTCCTCCGGCTTTCCGAGACGGCCCATCGGAGCCATGGCGTTCCACTTCTCGATCAGCGGCTTCAGGGTCGGAGAGGACAGCGTAAGGTCCGTTCCGATGTATCCCGGGGAAATGCTGTTGACACGGACGTTTCTCTTCGCCCACTCGATCGCAAGAGACTTGGTAAGCTGGATCACGCCTGCCTTGGAAGCGTTGTACGCGCACTGCGGCTGCGGGACGTTGACGATGTGCGCGGACATGGAAGCGGTGTTGATGATGGAGCCGCCGCCGTGCGCGAGCATGTACTTGCCGGCGATGGTATCCGTCAGGAAAACGCTGTCCAGGTTCACGGACAGGTTCTTTTTCCACTGCGCGTAGGTCATCTCATCCGCCGGAGCGTTGATGCAGATGCCAGCGTTCGCGTGGCAGAAATCAAGACCGCCGAGCTCCGCGACGACCTGGTCGACCATCGCCTGCACCTGCGCCTCGTCCGTGACGTCGCAGCGGATCGCGATCGCCTTGACGCCGGTTGCTGCAGCGATCTCCTCAGCCGTGCGCTTCGCTTCCTCAATGTCCATGTCTACGACCGCGATGTCAGCGCCCGCCTCGGCGAAAGCCATCGCAGTGCACTTGCCGATCCCGCGGGCCGCGCCGGTAACAAAACCCTTCTTGCCGTCGAGCCTCATTTTTTCAACAATACCCATCTTTCTCCTCCTTTTTAAACTATGCTGTAATATGCAACGATTTGTTAAATACTTTCATAAATACGTTTTGTAAAAACATTTTACAATTTGTAATTAAATAATAACACGGAATTTGAAGAAATCAACCCCGCATTTTGCTAAATATTTTTACAAAATATTGTGCACATTTCACATAGTCTCGCAGTTGTTTCTATGATAGACTTACTGTGGTTTACCAGAACGATCTCCAGAACAGGTTCCGCATCGCAGGAGGGCAGAATGACAGGAAGAATAACACCAGGCCAGATCAAACGCACCAACCGCCAGCTGATCTACGATTACATTTACAAAAGTGAAAGAGTCTCACAGCAGGACATTGCCTACGCGCTCCGCCTGAGCCGGCCCACCATCGCGGCCAATCTGACCGACCTCGAGACGGACGGCATGATCTACAGGAACGGGCAGCAGGATTCGGACCTCATCGGGCGCAAGGCCGTCGCCTACTCCGTAGTCCCGGACTACCGCGTCGCCATCGGCGTAGAGCTCATGCGCCGGGAGACAAAGATCATCGCCGTGGACCTGTACGGGAAAAAGATCGAAAGGGCTGTCATCCAAAGCGAATACCAGAACGACGAAAGCTACTATAAGAAGACCTGCGGGCACATCCTGAAATTTATCGAGGACCTGAAGCTCCGCGAGGAGCAGCTGCTTGGCGTCGGCTTCGCCATGCAGGGCCTTATTTCGCAGGACGGGACCACCGTGCTGTACGGAGCCATCCTTAAGAATACAGGCCTGTCCATCGAGGCCTTCCAGAAATACCTGCCCTGTCCCTGCACGTTCATCCACGACCCGGAGGCAGCCGCCCTGACAGAGCTCTGGTATTCACCGGAGCTCACCAACGCGATCTACGTCTCCATCAGCAAGCACCTGGGCGGGGCGATGATCCTGAACCGGAACGTGCGTCCAGGGAAGAACGGACACAACGCTACATTTGAGCATATCCAGGCAAACCCGCGGGGCGCGCTCTGCTACTGCGGCAAGCGCGGCTGCATGGAAACGCTCTGCTCCATGAACGCCCTGCTGGGGCAGGATCCGCCGGAGCCGTTCTTTGAAGCGGTCCGGAACGGCAGCGCGGCAGAGTCCAGGAAATGGAAAACGTTCCTGTCAAACCTTGCCAGGATGATCTACTCCATGCGGCTGGTGTGC
>CADCPP010000012.1 GCA_902803355.1 uncultured Lachnospiraceae bacterium
CTGATACAGGAACCGAAGGAACGACATGAACGACGCCCCCTTCGGAAGTCTGACCTTCAGCGAGTACACGAAGAGTACCCAGATGAAGAGATTCATGCCGATGGTCACGCAGACCATGGGCAGGATACGCTTGTACCCCATGTAGATCATGGCTGCGGGCATGAACAGCAGGGTTGCCGGGAAAAAGCCGATCACAGTCATGAGATACGCGTACAGGACGATGATCGCGAACATGATCATCGGGTTCTTGAATTCCTTGATCGTGACTTCTTTTCCGGCAGGTTTCCTGGCATTGATGACCGAGATCACGATGAGGATCGCGCCCAGCAGAATGAAGACTCCCAGAACAAACCGCGAGAACGATCTGGACTGCGCTTCCATATCGTTCACCACCGTCTGGATCCACATGAACACGCCCAGAGCAACCGTGACAATGCCGATCACAAAGTCTTGAATTCTTGTTTTGTGCATTGTAACTCCTTCCTCTTCTATGAAATATACTTTCACATGATCAGTATCAACTTTCCGGGGCAGGACCGCATCTTTTTCGTCCGGAAGCATTCCGGAGCAAAAGATTTTTAAGAATTCAGTCTCAGAAAATTAATAATGCATTGTCAATATTATAACGATGCCCCCTTTTTGTCAAGGGCCATTTCCTTCTGTTCATCAATACATTTTCGTTTTTGTGCCGTTTTTGTTCGCAATTTTAACTTTTTTCCGCTTTCCTTCCGCCTTCCTGAAGCTATACGGCTCTTTTCCCGCTTTGCCGGCGTTTTTTACTTGTGATTTTTTTCCTGCCGCTGTATACTCTTCTTAATTTTAAACAATGAGGTTTGTTCATGTTCCGTTATACCGTTACCAAAGATGATTTCACGGAGATGACCGTTTATCTGATGAAGCAGAAGAGCGCGAAGACGTCTTCCAAAGTCAAGCTGGTGCTCTTTACCATCGTGCAGATGGCCGTGATCGCCTGGCTGATCATTGTCGGGAAAGACGTTTCTCCCGTTATCCGCATTCTGATGGGCGTCTTTTCTCTGCTCTGGGCCGCGCAGACCATCTTTTCCTACGGATTCTACAAGGTCCGTGCGAAAATGATGCTGACCAACCAGGCGGACAATGACAAGAGCGGCGATTTCTGGAAGGAGCACCGCCTGCAGCTGCAGGGCGACAAGGTGAACATCACCTACGGCGATAAAAAAGCGTCCGTGGAATGTGCGCAGATCACCGGTACCCAGGAGACCGAAAACCTGCTCCTTCTCATGAGCGGAAACGGGATCTTCGAGCTCGTACCGAAGACGGTCGCGGAAAAGCCGGATTTTCAGGATTTTCTGGCCGGGATCAGGAAAGCAGCCGCCGATAAATTAAAAGCAGCGCAGGAAAAGCAGCGCGCTGGCGCGTTGGAGAACGCGAGCTTCAAGGAATACCTGCCGCTTTCGGAAGAGGACGTGGCGACCGAGCTTGTCCGGATGAAGCGCCTGAGCATGCTGACCACGACTGGCTGGTCCAGGGTCAGTGTCCTGGTCATGATCATTCCTCTGATCATCCTCGCACTCGGCATTGCTGCGCGCAGCTCCCTTTATATTATCGCTGCCGTCGTCTTTTTCCTCCTGCTGAACGCCGGAACGCTGATGATCTTCACGCCCTTATATAAAAAGGTCGTGAGAAAGCAGCTGCAGCCGGCAGGCGAAGGCGGCTACCTGCTCACCGTGGCAGACGGCTTCATCAATCTTTTTACGCGCGAACACCAGTTCCGCTACAAGATCGCCCAGCTGCGCAAGGCCATGGAAGGCAAGGACGGCACCCTGTTTCTGTTTTTCCCGAATCAGCAAATGGTCTTCGTACCGTCTTCTGTCAGCGCAGAATTCAAAAAGGCCGTGAACAACCGTCACAGCCTTTCCGAGCTCTCACATATGGATATCAAATAAGGTCCTTATTCGCACGGCAGACGGAACTTTTCCGGCAGATGATAGCCGTGCCGCCTTCCGATACAGAACAGTTCATCACCGCCGATCGCTTCGGCGGTGGTTTTTTCCTGTCCGTTAGCGATCCTTAAGACCAGATCAAAGAGTCTTTCTCCGTTTTCCTCAACGCTTTCGCCCTTCTGGATGATGCCGCTCGCGTCAAAATCGAAGTTTTCCTGCATATGCGCGTAGGTCTTGTAGTTGCCGGTCACCTTGATGACCGGGGCAAGAGGATGTCCCGTCGGGTTGCCGCGCCCGGTGGTAAAGGCCACGATCTGCGCGCCGCAGCCGATCATCCCGGTCACCACTTCCCCGTCATGGCTTTCATAATCCATCAGGAAGAGGCCGCGTTTGCCTTTTTCCGGTGCCGTCGCATACTGCAGCACGTCCACGATGGGGCTCGTGCCGGATTTATGCACGCCGCCAAGGGCCTTTTCGACCACGCTGGACACGCCGCCGGCGAAGTTGCCGGGTGAGATCAGTTCATTGCGGCCTTCTCCGAGGCTGGTATCGCGGCCGTTTCTGAGCAGATCCTCGATCTCATAGATCGCGCTGTAGACCTTCTTCGCCACTTCCGGGCTCACCGCGCGCTTTGCCAGCATATCTTCGGTGCCGAGCAGTTCGTTGCATTCGCTTAAGATCGCGCTGCCGCCCTCAGCCACCACGCGGTCAGCCATATTGCCTACGGCAGGATTTGCCGCAAGGCCGCTGGTCGCGTCCGTCCCGCCGCATTTCGTCGCAATGATCAGCTCGGAAACGTCGCAGGGAACGCGCTGCATGGCATCCACCTGCGCCTTCAGGCCTTTCGCAAGCTCGATGCCGCGGGCCACGGTATTCGTTGTCCCGCCTTCTTCCTGAATGCTCAGGTGCGCGCAGGGCTTGCCGTTTGCCCTTACCGCTTCATAAAGTTCCTGCGAAGGAAAGCGCTCGCAGCCGAGGCCGACCACCAGCACCGCACCCACATTGGGATGGCAGGCCATGGCCTTCAGCGTCCTTGCCGTCAGCTCCAGATCCAGCCCTACCTGCGCGCAGCCGACGGGATGCGCAAGCGCCACTGCGCCCGGCACGGCCGCCGCAATGCGCCGCACCGTGGTGTTTGCGCAGAAGACCGAAGGAATGATCGCCAGATAATTGCGTACGCCCACGCGTCCGTCAGGGCGTCTGTAACCCATAAATTCCATTATACCTTCCCCCTGTCGCAGCCCATATTGTGATTATGGATCCAGGTGCCCACCGGGGCATCCTCCAGCATATAGCCGATCTCCTCCCGGTATTTGATCACCTTATCGCCCTTTTTTAAAGGAACAACATTGACCTTGTGGGCAAATTCCACATCCTGCAGCAGCGTTACTTTTCCGCGCGGCGTTTCGATCACGTCGCCTTTTTCCGCGTCTTCGAGGACCATCGCCACCGAATCCTCCGGAAAGATCATCATACTCCGTCTCAGCATTCTGCCCTCCTTGTTCTGCTCCGCGCCCGGCCCCGAATGAACCCTTCTTAAGAGGCAAAGCCTCTTCGGGATCATTGTCCGGCCAGCAGGCCTCACAGCGGTCTTATTCTTCCGCCAGCCCTTCTGCCAGGCCCAGCAGCGCGATGCCGATCATCACGACCGCCACCATGATATATTGTTTCTTCGTCAGTTTTTCTTTCAGAAAGATCCTCGAGAGGATCAGCGATACGATACTGTAGGAGGCGATCATGGGCGCCGCGACCACGCCCTGCCCGCTCATGGCATAGACGTATGCTGCCTGTCCCGCCGTTTCCAGCACGGCCGCCGTCAGACGATTCCCCTGCTTTTTCAGCACCAGACGCTCCTTTTTGATCAGGGTCAGATAGAGCAGCAGCACGATCCCCACGATCAGGAACGTAAATTCATAGGAAATATTCGCCACACTCTCGAAATTCGCTTCGGTCACGCCCACGAGCGGCGTTGCTTCCACATCGTCCAGGTAGTAGGCATCGAAAAAGGTGCCTAACGCATCCAAAATGCAGTAAATGATCGGCATGAGGAAGGCCACAAAGCCGATCGAATACTTCTTGTTTTCCTCCGTGAGCGGATTTTCTTCCTTATCTTTCTTATATTCGATAAGACCAAGCAGAAAGATCCCTGCGCAGATCAGGACCACGCCCACCGCGGAAATGGCGTCCATGGCCTGCCCGAGCAGCACCAGGCAAAGGATGCAGGTCACCGCGCCCGAGGAATTCTGAATAGGCGAGGAGATGGAGAGCTGCAGATAGCGCAGCCCGAAATATCCCACTGTCATGGACAGGATATACATCGCCGAGACCGGCAGATAAATGATCAGATTTCTTGGATCATAGCTGCCCTCCAGGGTAAGCAGCAGGTACAGGGCGTGCAGGCCCATCACAAAGCCCACGGCCACCGATGTCCACAGGTGAGAGTGTTTTTCTTCGGGGTCAGCCCCTTTTTTGTAAAACAGATCCGCCGAGCCCCAGGCCAGCATGCAGATCAGTGCGAAAACAAACCACATAGTTAGTTCCTGACTTTACTCTTCATTATTTAACAGTTCTTCATCCGGGTCAAAGAAACGGTCCCGTTTTTTCATGGCCTGCATGAGCGCCGTACGCTCCTCATTGCCCAGCACAACGTCTGCCTGCCCGTTTTTGATCTCCTTGAGATAGGTGTAGCAGCTGCTGCGGCTGTGGATGACATTGAGCAGAAAACCGTTGTTGCCAAGGTCCAGCAGCGCCAGCACGAAGCTTGCCTGGCCGCCCATGCCCTCGAAGGCATTGTATTTGACGATCCCCGTCTTCTGATACGACCCGATGAGATTCCGGTTGAAGACCCGCAGAACGTCCTTGTTGGCCTTATCCCTTTCCTCGATCGAATCCACCTTCTCGAGCAGCAAAGAGAGGGTCCCCTCCAGCGACGCGGCGTCCCTTCCGCGCATAAAAACATCAAATCTGCGGGCGATCTTCTTATACTGGATCAGAAAATAGATCATCAGAGCCATAAAGACCACGATCAGCGCAATCAGGATGATCATAATGGTATTTGAGGACATTCCCGCGTTCACCGCTGCGTTTGCTTCCATAAAGAATCTCCTATTTCAGTTTTTCCGTGATGCGTTCCAGATCTTCGACCGAATAGTAATCGATCACGATCTGGCCCCTGTCCGGCGCGCTCCGGCGAATGGCGACCTTGGTCTCCAGCGCCTTGCGCAGCTTAAGCTCCCAGTCGTCATACGCGGTCTGATCGGCGCTCTTCCAGTCGGTCTCTGCTTCTTTTTCCGGCTGATTCAGCTTCTTCACCAGTCGTTCGGTCTCCCGCACGGAAAGCTGCTTTTCCTGAATTTCCTTTGCCGCTTCCAGCTGCTTTTTCTTATCGTCAAGGCCGAGCAGCGCGCGCGCATGCCCTTCGCTTAAGGAGCCTTCCATGAGCATGGCCTGGACGTGCTTGTCCAGTTTCAGCAGACGGAGGCTGTTGGCCACGGCGCTCCGGCTCTTGGAGACCTTTGCCGCCAGCTCGTCCTGCTTCAGGCGGAAATCCTCCATCAGCTGCCGGTAAGCCTGCGCTTCCTCGATGGGGTTTAAGTCTTCCCTCTGAATATTTTCGATCAGAGCGACTTCCGTCAGCTCCTGCTCACCAAATTCCCGCACGATGGCAGGGATCTTCAGCAAGCCGGCCATCTTTGCCGCACGCCAGCGGCGCTCCCCGGCAACGATCTCAAAATGATCGCCCTTCGGTGCCACGAGAATGGGCTGGAGCACGCCGCGCTTTCCGATGGAATCGGCCAGTTCCTGCAGGGCTTCTTCGTCAAAAAGGACGCGCGGCTGACCTTCACGGGGTTCCACCTGCGAAAGAGGGATCTCCCGGACTTTTCCACCGTTTTCCACGGAGTTTTCCACATTTTCGAGACCATTTGTGGATAAGTCCGCGGTTTTATGAGAATTTTCCGTGGTTTTTTCCACTTTTTCCTCAGGATATCCCGGAATCAGCGCGCCAAGGCCTCTTCCCAGTGCATTTTTCCTTGTCATGATCGTTTCTCCTTGCGCCTTATGAAAACAGCGCATTCATCTCTATCTTACCCGGTGATTCACAACTTCCCTGGCCAGCTGCCGGTACGCTTCGGCGCCGGCAGAGCGGGAATCGTATAAGTTGATGGGCAGGCCGTGGCTCGGTGCCTCAGCCAGCCGCACATTGCGCGGAATGATCGTCCTGTAGATATTCTGGTGGAGGTTTTCCTTCACGTTCTCCACCACCTGCATGGACAGATTGGTGCGGGCGTCATACATGGTAAACACCACGCCCTCGATCGTAAGCTTCGGGTTCAGGCTCTTCTGCACCAGGCCGATGGTATACAGCAGCTGGCTTAAGCCCTCCAGCGCGTAGTATTCGCACTGAATGGGGACCAGGACGGCATCCGCCGCCGTCATGGCGTTGATGGTCAAAAGATTCAGTGAGGGCGGACAGTCGATCAGAATGAAATCGTACTCATCCCTGACCGCCGCAACGGCGTTTTTCAGGATATACTGACTGCCCTTCACGCCGATCAGTTCCACTTCCGCGCCGGCCAGATGCACCGTTGAGGGCAGCACATCCACGCCGTCCATGGCGCTGGCGCAGCGGCACTCTTCGATCTCGCATTCTCCGATCATCAGCTGGTAGACGGTCCTGTCCAGATCGTCCTTGTCCAGTCCCAGGCCGCTTGAGGTATTGCCCTGCGGATCCATATCGATGGTCAGGACCTTTTTCCCCAGCTCCGCAAGGCTTGCAGAAAGATTGATGACCGTTGTCGTCTTGCCGACGCCGCCCTTCTGATTGGCTATGGCTATGATCCGGCTCATATTCCTCCTTATGTGAGCGGCGATTTGGCCGCAGTTCCCGCTTTTCGCGGATATTTTTTCGGGGTCGGTCTTGCCTTTCCGATCCGGATCAGGCTTCTCCCCATGGGCTTTCCGTCCGCGTCTGCTACGGTAAAGACCCTGATTTCAGGCGTTTTCCCTCCGAGCGTTTTGACCGCAGCCTCGGCCGCTTCTGCTTCCTTTTCGCTGTCTGCCCCTTTATAAGCGACAAAGCTGCCGCCTGTCTTTACATACGGCAGGCAGTATTCCGCAAGAACGGGCAGCGCCGCCACCGCGCGGGAAACGGCAAGATCAAACTGTTCTCTTAGGTCTTCCCGGCGGGCGCCGTCTTCAGCCCTCGCGTGCACCGCGCTGATCCCTTTAAGGTCCAGGGCATGGATGACTTCTTCCAGAAAGCCGACTCTCTTTTGCAGGGAATCCAGCAAGACGGCCTCCATCTCCGGATAGAGGATCTTCAGCGGGATTCCGGGAAAGCCGGCGCCGCTGCCGATATCGATCAGACGGACCGCTTTGCTGTCCGGAAAGACTCCGGGAACAAAGGCCGGGGCGCAGCTGTCCAGGAAGTGTTTTCGCACGACCTCCTCAAAGCCGGTGATCGCCGTAAGGTTCATGACAGCGTTTTTCTGCTCCAGAAGGTCCGCATAGATCAGGAACTGAGCGGTCTGCTTATCGTTTAAGGCTATTCCTCTCTCGGAAAATGTCTGCCGCAGATATTCGGATGGAGTTAATAATATGCTCATAGCACCATATTTTAGCAAACCATGGCATGGTTTGCAAGAACCTATGTTTCACGTGAAACATTTTGCTTGCGTCTTGTTGCGAGGCCTGTCTTTACCACACAATTGTTTCACGTGAAACAATTTGCCCTGCTGCCCGTCGCGGGATCAGTCCTCTTCACGATTAGACGCCCTTATGGGGCGTCACCGATGTGCCGTCTCATACCACCTTTCAGGCAGCATGACGGCAGATGCCAGCCTCGATAGGGCGCCCGCCCGGGGAAACACTGCACACCGCAGCGCCGCGCCTTTTCCGGCAACTTCGCAAATCGCCTAAAATGCCTGATGCATTTTAGGCTGGTCGCTCAGTGAAAACCGCATCTCGGAAATGCGGTTTTCATCCGGAGGCTGCGTCACTGCGGTGCGGTGTTTCCATCCGGCCGTTCTTATATCGAGTCTGCGCATTCTGCCGTCACGCTGCCCCGGAGGCGGTGACAGGCTCCGCGACGATATTTAGCCCGCACGGCGGGCGTCACACGCACCGGAGCGTGCCGGCTCCGGATAAAAACCGTGTTTTCCTTGTACACGGTTTTTACCGAGTGCTGAACGGAAATGCATCAGGCATTTCCGTGAATCACGAGGCTGCCGGAAAGACGGTACGAAGCCGGCGCGTTTCGTGACGCCCCGTGAGGGCGCCCTATCAGAGAGGAGCCTGTCACCGCGAAGGGGCTTACCAGAAAGTCTACCGCGGAAGGCGCTTTCCACCGTAATTGCCGAAGAAAATGTTTCACGTGAAACAATCAGCCTTCTTGCCCCGCCACGGGACCTGCCTTTACGGCAAAAATGTTTCACGTGAAACAATATTATTTATTCTCTCTTCGTTTTTGCTCCAGATAGACGTTCAGCATGGCTACATCCGCGGGAGAAACGCCTGCGATGCGGCCTGCCTGGCCCAGGGAATGCGGGCGGAAACGCTTCAGCTTCTGCAGAGCCTCGATACGAAGGCTTCCCACCTCATCATAATCGATATCCTCCGGGATCAGGCGCGACTCCAGCTTCTTAAAATGCTCCACCTGCTGACGCTGGCGCCGGATATACCCTTCATATTTGATCTCGATATTCACCTGCTCACGCACATCCGCGGGAAGATCCGGCCTCTCCGGATCTAACGGTGCGAGCTTTTCATAATCAAGCTCCGGCCTGCGGATCAGCTCTTCCATCGTGATCCCGCTCTTTAAAAGCGTCGAATCATACCCTTCAAGAAGCTTCTGAACCTTTTCCGATGTGCCAAGCGTCACATGCTTTACCCGCTCGATCTCCCTCTCGATCGCGTCCTTCTTCTCAAGGAACTTTTCCCAGCGCGCATCATCGATCAGTCCCACCCGTCGTCCAAGCGGCGTGAGCCGCAGGTCCGCATTGTCCTGCCGCAGCAGCAGGCGGTATTCCGCTCTGCTTGTCATCATGCGGTAGGGTTCGGTATTCTCTTTTGTGGTCAGATCGTCGATCAGCACCCCGATATACGCCTCGCTGCGGTCAATGATGAGCGGCTCCTCGCCCCGGATCTTCAGCGCGGCGTTGATCCCGGCCACAAGGCCCTGCGCGGCTGCTTCCTCGTAGCCGGAGCTGCCGTTGCTCTGGCCGGCGCTGTAGAGCCCCCGGATGTCTTTAAGCTCCAGAGTGGGTCTCAGCTGCCGGGGATCCAGGCAGTCATACATGATCGCATAGGCATTCCGCACGATCTCGGCATGCTCCAGACCCGGGACCGTATGGATCATCGCGTGCTGAACATCCTCCGGCAGGGAGCTGGACATCCCCGAGATATACAGTTCGTTCGTATACAGGCCTTCCGGCTCAATGAAGAGCTGATGCCGCGTTTTGTCAGGGAATTTCACTACCTTATCTTCAATAGAGGGGCAGTAGCGCGGGCCCGTTCCTTTGATCGCGCCGGAAAACAGCGGCGAGCGGCCGATATTTTCCCGGATGATGCGGTGAGTTTCCTCATTTGTATAGGTCAGCCAGCAGGAGATCTGCGGCTTCGCGATATCTTCCGCTTTATTGCTGAAGGAAAAAGGAACCAGCGTGTCATCGCCCTTCTGTTCCGTCATTTTCGAAAAATCCACGGTCCTTCCGTCGATCCGCGCCGGCGTTCCCGTCTTGAAGCGCAAAAGCTCGATCCCGTTCTCCCGAAGGGAATCCGACAGGTGCATGGCGGCCTTCAGTCCGTTCGGTCCGGTCTGCTCGCTTACCTCGCCGTATACGCAGCGCGCCTTCAGATACGTCCCCGTGCAGAGGATCACGGCTTTGGCCTGATAGGTCCAGCCACTGAGCGTTTTCACGCCTCTGCAGACACCGTCTTCCACAAGGATCTCCGCCGCTTCCGCCTGCTTGATGTAAAGATGCGGCGTGTGTTCCAGCGTTTCGCGCATGCGCTGCGAGTATTCCCGCTTGTCCGCCTGGGCGCGCAGCGAGTGCACGGCGCTCCCCTTGGATTCGTTCAGCATGCGGGACTGGATAAAGGCCTTGTCGATATTTCTGCCCATCTCGCCGCCCAGCGCGTCCAGCTCACGAACAAGATGCCCCTTGCTCGTGCCACCCACGTTCGGGTTGCAGGGCATCAGGGCAATGCTGTCCACACTCACCGTAAACATGACGGTCTCGAGGCCGAGGCGCGCGCAGGCAAGGGCAGCTTCGCAGCCGGCATGGCCGGCGCCGATGACTGCCACATCGCATTCCGTCAGCAATTTTTCAGCAAATTCTCTCATTCTCACTCACTGCCGCATAAGTTAATATCTGCAAACTTTTAGGGGCTCTACTTATTTTCCAAGGCAGAACTTTCCGAATATTTCATTGATCAGATCCTCTTCTGCTTCTTCGCCGATGATCAGTCCAAGGCTCCGGTACGCCTCGTTTAAGTCGATGGTAAAGAAGTCTTCCGGGAGGCTGGCCTCAAGAGAGTCCTTCACGCGCAGCAGCGCTTCTTCCGCCTCACGCAGCAGCGCCTGATGGCGCACGTTCGTGATCACAAGCGGCTGCTGTCTCACTTCCTTAAACAGAAAGCGCCGCTCAACGGCTTCTTTGACCCTCTCCAGGCCTTCTCCCGTCCTGGCCGAGATGCGGATCACTTCCATACCGGTCTTCTTCGCGACCTCTTCCTCATCCAGCACCTGCTCAAGATCCGATTTATTGATCAGAACGATCGCCTGCCGCCCGGCAAGCTGCCCAAGTTCATCTTCGTCTTCTTTCGTCAGAGATTCACTGCCGTCCAGCACATACAGGATCAGCTCGCTCTCTCTTGCCTTTTTCTCCGCGAGCGCAACGCCGATCTTCTCGATCTCATCCGCAGTCTCCCGAAGGCCAGCCGTGTCGGCAAGGTGCAGGACCACATCGCCCAGGCGCAGCGTTTCCTCGATGGTATCCCGCGTGGTCCCGGGGATCGCGGTCACGATCGCCCGCTCTTCCCCAAGCAGGGCATTCAGCAGCGAGGATTTTCCCACGTTCGGACGACCTAAAATGACGGTATTGATCCCTTCTGCCAGCCGTCTTCCGTTCTCACTGCCGGAAAGAAGCGTCTGCACCTCCTGCGTGATCTTCGCAAGCTTCGGCGCGAAGGTTTCCGGGTAGCCGTCAAGGGAGATATGCTCCGGATCATCCAGCGCGGCTTCGATAAAGGCGGTCTCTTCCAGGATCTCTGCCCGAAGATGGCGGATCCTCTCCGAAACGCTGCCGCCAAGCTGTGAAAGTGCGGTCTCCCGGGCAAAATCCGTCTCTGCGCGGATCAGGTCCATGACCGCTTCCGCTTCCGAAAGATCCAGTCTTCCGTTTAAAAAGGCTCTTTTGGTATATTCTCCCGGCTCCGCCAGTCTGGCGCCTGCCTTCAGCACCGCCTCCAGCACACGCTTTAGCACCAGAGGACCGCCGTGGCACTGGAGCTCCACGGTGTCTTCACCGGTGTAGCTGTGCGGAGCTTTCATAACAACGATCAGGGCTTCGTCAAGCCGCTCGTTTCCGTCTTTCACAAAGCCGAGCGCCATATGCCTGGGGGCAAGCGCCGAAAGCGTCTTTCCCCTGATCTCCGTCACTTTTTCCGCAATATCCACGGCTCCGGGCCCGCTGATCCTGACGATCCCCACGCCGCTCTGGCTGAGGCCGGTCGCAATGGCTGCGATCACATCTGTCTGCATGATCTTGCTCCTTAAGACGAAAACGCCGCCCGTCGGGCGGTCTTCCTGTGCTCATTATCACAAGCGGTCCTTTCCGGCAGGCCGCTCTCCCCGCCCTTTTTTGAAGGATCAGGGGCTTTACACCCTCGCGGGACCCTCCCCCGTCTGCCGGGGGAGGGCATGCGCTTCCGGGTCTGTTTACAGGTCTTCCTGTCCGCTTTCTTCCGCCGTATTTCCGGCTTCCTGATAGCCGCTGTTCTTCTCGCGGTAATCCTTGCGGCCGCCCTTTTTCGGGCTCACGACCACGTGGCGGTACGGCTCTTCGCCCTCACTGGACGTATACACAAAGCGGTCATTCTGCAGGCAGGCATGAATGATGCGGCGCTCGTAAGGATTCATGGGTTCCAGCACGATGGGCTTGTGTGTCTTTTTCACCTTGGACGCGATGCTTCTGGCCAGATTTTCCAGCGTTTCCTCGCGGCGTTCCCGGTAATTTTCAATATCCAGCTTCACGCGGATATACTCTTCGGTCTTCTTGTTGACTACAAGGCTGGTCAGATACTGCAGGGAATCCAGAGTCTGGCCGCGTTTGCCGATCAGGATGCCCATATCTTCGCCCTGAAGATCGATATTCAGACTTTTTTCTTCTTCATTGAATTCGCTGACGATCTTCACATCCATGTTCATGGAGCGGAAAACGTCCTGCAGGAAGGCTTCGGCATTGCCGTCCGCGCTGTCTTTCACCTTCGCTTTGATCTGTGCCGGACGGGCACCGATGCCCAGGATCCCGTTTGATCCCTTGTCTTCCACTTCATATTCCAGCAGGTCGCTGCTGACCCGCAGTTCCACGAGCGCGCTGTTGATCGCGTCATCTACGGTTTTCCCGGTAAAAATCTTATATTCCATACTGTCCTTCTTAATTCTTCTTGCTGCGTTCGTTGTAATCCTGCACCATCCGTGCCTTTGCGGCAAGGGAATTCGGATTCGCGGAACGGGAACTGTAGTACTGGTTGGCCTTTTTCAGCGCTTCTTCCTTTTCCTGCGCGCTCATGCCGGGCTTTTCCGCTGTTCCGGACGTGCCCTGGATCCTGCGCGTGCTCATATTCGCCTTTTCGGAAAGCTCAGGCAGCCCCTTCTTCTTCCGTTTGGCATTTGCCTTTTCCATGTTTTCCTTGATCACTTCTTCGATCGGCTTTTTGGCAAGGATCTTGTTGATGACCAGCTGCTGGACGGACATCACGACAGACTGCGTGACCCAGTACAGACCGAGGAAGGCCGGGAAATTCACCGCCATGACACCGAGCATGAGAGGCATAACGGTGTTCATGATCTTCATCGAGCCGTTCATGGAATTGTTGTTGTTATTGCCCTGACTGACTGTCATCAGCTTTGTGCTCAAAAACTGCGTCACCACGACAAGGATCGGAATAAGGATCGCCCATGTGAGCCTCCAGCCGGGCGAGGTCTGCAGATCGATGCCAAGGAAGGTGTACATCTTCGTCAGCTGATCGGCCGTGAGTTTTTCCTTTAATACGGCCAGATAGTCCACGTACTTATCCATATTATAAATAACAGGATAGAGTGCGAAGAGGATCGGCATCTGGATGAGCATGGGAAGGCAGCCGGCAAACATGGACACACCGTACTTTTCCTGTACGGCCTGCTGCTCCGCCAGCATGGCCTGCTGGGACATCTGATCCGTTTTTCCCTGATACTTTTTCTGGATCGCCGTAAGTTCGGGCTGAATGTATGCGGTCATCCGGCTCGTTTTCTGCTGTTTTACCGTAAACGGCGTAAGAATAAGCTTGGTGATCACGGTAAAGATCACGATGCAGAGCGCGATGCTGTATACGCTCCACTGATCGAGGACATACATGATCCCGCTCATGAATTTGCCAAAGAGCCAGATCAGCTGCTTGATGATGATCCAGTTCTCATAGAAAAACGACGTTTTCGCCGCCGTTTCAGCGGTTAAGAGTAATAATTGCATTGTTTCCTCCGGGGGAGATTGATCTTCGGCATGCTTTCAGGCACCGGGTCAATGCCGCCTGCCGAAAAAGGATTGCAGCGCAAAATACGCCAGAGCGCAAGAACACTTCCCTTCAGCGCGCCATGACGCGTAATAGCCTGCGCGGCGTATTCCGAGCAGGTGGGAATGTACTTGCAGCACCCGGTGCGTTTAAGAGGCGAGAGGTACTTTTGGTAAAAGCGGATAACAAAAAGGAAAACGCGTTTCATCAGTTCTCGCTCTGCTGCAGATAAACGGAATTTTTCATACCCAGGTGAAGAAGCGCCTCATCAACTTCGTTAAAGCTCTTCCCCACTGCTTCCCTTCGGGCAACGACGATCATATCCATGTCGGCCCAGTTCGAAATGTGACGGCGGAAGCTCTCCTTGATCAGCCGGCGGATGCGGTGACGCACCACACTGTTACCGATCTTTTTGCTGACGGAAATCCCAAGCCGGCCTGACCGGCCCGGTTCCGGCTCTGCCGCATACAGGGCAAAAAGCCGGTTTCCGCAGAATCTGCCTGTTCGGTAGATCCGGTCAAAATCATCTGTTTTTTTCAGTGTGGTCAGACTGTCCATTTTTTCTTTTCAGAAAAATGCCGCTGCACTGCGGTCTCAGGCGATGGACTTTCTGCCTTTGGCGCGGCGAGCCTTCAGCACTTTTCTTCCGCCGGCCGTTGCCATTCTGGCTCTGAACCCATGGACCTTGCGATCTCTCTTCTTCGGCTGGAATGTCATTTTCATGGCATAGATACCTCCTTCTTTAAAGTAAAGCTTAATTATTATAGGAAAAGGCGTTTCTTTCGTCAAGCGCTTTTTATTATGAAAGAAAAAGCGTCAAAATCCACAACAGGTGGAAAAAATAAGGATTTTATGTGGAAAAAACGCTTTACAAACTTATCCACATCCGATAAAATGTTAATAACTCCACTTTTGTGGATATTTTTCCAAATTCCGCAGTATTGAGCCATTTTTATCCTCAGCATTATGTGGATTTTGTGTGGAAAAATAATTTTTAAAAAATTTTTTTATTTCAGAAAGATCCGGCTTATCCACCTCGAACATAGTTTTCGTTTCCGATATTGCCTTCTTTCTGTCCTTTCCTGCGGAATCTTGCGGAAAATCGGTCAAAGCGGTATAATAATACAGCTATTTTCCCCCGGAAAACCCGTTTTCCGTTCCTGATCAATGAGGTTGTTATGCTTGAACTCATTCAATCAAAATGGACTGAAATCCTGGAAAAAGTCAGAGACGACCTGCAGCTGACAAACGTTTCCTATAATACCTGGCTTCTGCCGCTGAGACCCATCTCTCTGGAAAACGGCGCGCTGAAGCTGTATTACGGCAGAGACGGCGCAGAGCAGGCTTTAAAATTTATTCAGTCGAAATATTCGTTTTATCTGCAATATGTGATCGAGGAGCTGACCGGGCAGAAATGCCTGCTGGTCTTTGTTTCCTCCCGGGAAGAGGCGTCTCCTTTATCTTCCCGCAGCGCGCGCCAGACGGTCAGCAGCCTGAATCCGAAATATACTTTTGACAATTTCGTGGTGGGCAACAGCAACATGCTGGCACATTCCGCCTCGCTTGCCGTAGCGGAAGCCCCCGGCGAGATGTACAATCCGCTTTATATCTACGGCTCCGTCGGTCTCGGCAAGACCCATCTGATGCAGTCCATCGGCCACTTTGTGATCAAGCAGAATCCGGATGCCAAGGTCTTATATGTGACCTGCGAGACCTTTATGACCGAACTGATCGATGCCATCCGTCACAAAACGACCAGTGATTTCCGTGAAAAATACCGCTATATCGATGTGCTTCTGATCGACGATATTCAGTTTATTTCGAATAAGCCGGAAACCCAGAAAGAATTTTTCCATTCCTTCTCTGCTCTTTATGAAGCCAATAAACAGATCGTGATCGCGAGCGACCGCCCTCCGAAAGATATTGACAATCTGGATGACCGCCTGCGCTCGCGCTTTTCCAGCGGTCTGGTGGTCGATATCGGCCTTCCGGACTATGAGACCCGCGTCGCCATCCTTCATAAAAAGGAAGAGACCGAAGGCTACAACATTGACAACGAAGTGATCAGCTATATTGCCACGAACATCAAATCCAATATCCGCGAGCTGGAAGGCGCGCTGAACAAGGTCGTGGCGACCTCCCGGCTGATGCGCGTTCCCATCGATCTTTCGATGGCGGAAAACGCCCTGCAGGATATCATCACGCCAGATACCGCGCCGTCCGCTTCGCTTCCTTATATTCTTCAGCTGGTCTCGGAACAGTTCGGCGTCTCGACCTCGGACATCCTTTCCCGGAAGCGGGATAAGAACTACGTGCTGCCGCGCCACGTCTTTATCTACCTGGCAAAAGCGCACACCGATTCCACACAGAAGGTGATCGGACAGTTCCTGGGCGGCCTTGATCATTCCTCGGTCATCCACGGGATCCACAGCATTCAGGAGAAGATCAAAACCGATGAAACGCTTCGCAATGAGATCGATATCCTGAACAAAAAGCTGTCCGTCTGATCATCCACATTTCCACTTTGAAAAAGAGTGGAAAACGGGAAAAAGCCCTGAGAAAAAATCCGCTAAATGAAGCAGCGTCGATAACTCCTTCTTTTCCGCCTTTTCTCCGCAAGGCTTTGCACATGAAAAATCATGCAGTATCAAGGCTTCATCCGTGTTTTTCACGAATCCACGGAACCTACTGATACTACTAAATATAGATAAAACCAATAAAGGAGCGTTTTATGCTGGATCTTACATTTTTGAAAAATAATCTTGTGGCGGGCATCAACATTGCCATGAAGGCAGTGCCGACCAGAACGTCGCTTCCCATCCTGGAATGCTTTTTACTGGAAGCAAAGGATGGAAGAGTGACCCTGACCGCCAACGACATGGAGATGGCGATCAAGACGACGCTGAATGCGGAGGTCGCCGAAAACGGCAAGGTTGCCATCGATGCCAAGCTGTTTTCCGAGATCGTGCGGAAAATGCCGGAAGAGGAAGTCCGCATCGAGGTCACGGAATCGCTGCAGGTGAAGATCACATCCGGAAAGACTCACTTTGAGATCCCCGGCAAGGACGGCGGAGATTTTGTGGATATGCCTTCCATGGAAAAAGGAACGCCTATCGTGGTCTCTCAGATGACGTTAAAGGATATTATCGAAGAGACGATCTTTTCCATTGCGCCGAACGAAAACAACAAGATGATGACCGGCGAGCTGTTTGAGATCAATAATAACGTGCTGAGAGTGGCGGCGCTGGACGGCCACAGAATCGCGATCCGCTACAGCGTGCTGCAGGATTATTACGAAAAGAAAGCGGTCATCGTTCCCGGCAAGACACTGAATGATATCAGCCGGATCCTGTCCGGAGACGCGTCGAAGAACGTCAGCATCTACATGGGACGCAACAATATCCTCTTTGAATTTGAAGATACGGTGCTCATGAGCCGTCTGATCGAAGGCGAATATTTCCGCATCAACCAGATGATCTCGGATAATTATGAGACAAAGCTGATCTTCAACCGCCGCGAGCTTTTGGAATGCATTGAACGAAGCGTGCTGCTGGTCAGAGAAAACGATAAGAAGCCGCTGATCCTGGATATCAAGGATGAGGGGACGAAGCTGACCTTAAATTCCGTGATCGGTTCCATGAAGGAAGAACTTCAGCCCGAAAAGGAAGGAAAAGACCTGCTGATCGGCTTCAATCCGCGCTTCCTGATCGATGCGCTTCGCGCCGTTTCGGATGAAAAGGTCAATCTGTATCTGTCAAATTCGCGGGCGCCGGGTTATATCCGCGATGATGAAGGCACCTATATCTATCTGATCCTGCCGGTCAATTTTGTGACGAGATAAAAATCAAAGTGCTCGCTGCCTCGAATATTCTTTCTCGGCTCCGGTCCGCTTCGCAGGGGTCGCCTCGAAAGAACATTTCGGGCGCGCTCGCACAGAAAATTTTTCTAAGTCGGAAAAATCGTCAAAGAAGAGACAGACAAAGCGCTGACCATAACGGACAAAGCAGCCGGCGGCAACGCGAATTTGGACAGGTTTGAAAAAAAGTAAGGAAGAACAGGTATGGAACTCAAGATCCGGGATGAATTTATCAAGCTTGGGCAGGTCTTAAAGGCGGCAGGTCTTGTAGAAAACGGCGGCGAAGCCAAGGAAGCCGTGCAGGCAGGCGAAGTGAAGGTCAACGGCGAAGTCGAGACCCGCCGGGGCCGCAAATGCGTTCCGGGAGATGTGATCGAATTTAACGGAGAGTCTGTCCTGATCCAATGATCGTAGAGCGTCTTGAATTATCCGATTACCGCAATTATGAGAGCCTGTCGGTCAGTTTCGATCCCGGAACGAATCTGATCTACGGCAATAACGCGCAGGGAAAAACAAACCTTCTGGAAGCTGTTTTCGAATGCGCGACAGCCCGCTCGCACCGCGGCAGCAAGGACAGGGAGGTCATCCGCTTCGGCAGAGAAGAGGGGCACATCCGTCTTCAGGCCGAAAAAAACGGCCGGCCTGTGAGGATCGATCTGCATCTTCGGAAAAACAAGCCGAAGGGCGCCGCCATCGACGGCGTCCCTGTCCGGAAGGTCTCCGAACTTTTCGGGGTGCTGCAGGTGGTCTTTTTCTCGCCGGAGGACCTGAAGATCATCAAAAACAGTCCTCAGGAGCGGCGCCGTTTTATCGATGAGGAGCTCTGTCAGCTGGACCGCGTCTATACTTCCCGGCTCATCTCCTATAACAAGGCGCTGCTGCAGCGGAACAATCTGCTGAAGGATCCGAAAAACGACAGCGAGTTCCGGCTGCTTCTGGATGTGCTGGATGAACAGCTCGTCACGTACGGAAAAGACGTGATGGAGGAGAGAAAAGCCTTCATCCGCGAAATGGATGAGCTGACGGCCGGGATCCATCAAGAACTGACCGGCGGTAAAGAACGTCTGCATCTGATCTACGCCCCATCGGTTTCCCCTGAACAAATGGAGGAAAAACTATTCCTTGCCCGGGACATGGATATCCGCCTCGGTTCGACATCCGTGGGCCCGCACCGCGACGACATGGAATTTGAGCTGGACGGGATCGACGCGAGAAAGTTCGGCTCGCAGGGCCAGCAGCGCACCGCAGCGCTGTCCCTGAAAATGGCGGAGATCGAGCTGGTCAGACAAAAAACAAACGATACCCCCATCCTGCTGCTGGATGATGTGCTGTCAGAACTGGACAGCGAAAGGCAGGAAAGGCTGCTGAGATCGATAAAGGGCGTGCAGACGTTTCTCACCTGCACCGGCCTGGACGATTTCGTGGAGCGGTCAATGGATGTGAAGAGGAAATATAGAGTAGAAGCAAACAAGGTGGAGGAGATCATTCATGAGTGATGAAGAAAGAATGCAGGAAGGCATCACCGAGTACGGTGCAGATCAGATCCAGATCTTAGAGGGTCTGGAAGCGGTCCGCAAGCGTCCCGGGATGTACATCGGAACGACGTCGCTCCGCGGCCTGCATCATCTTGTATATGAGATCGTGGACAACGCGGTGGATGAAGCGCTTGCCGGTTTCTGTACAGAGATCGAGGTAGAGTTGAATCCCGACGGGTCGGTCACGGTCGTTGACAACGGGCGAGGGATCCCGGTAGGCATCCATCCGAAGGCCGGCATCCCGGCGGTGGAGGTGGTCTTTACCATCCTGCACGCGGGCGGCAAATTCGGCGGGGGGGGCTATAAGGTCTCCGGCGGTCTGCACGGCGTGGGCGCGTCCGTGGTGAACGCGCTGTCCGAATGGCTGGAGGTAACCATCCGCCAGGAGGGCAACGTCTACAAAATGCGCTTTGAAAAAGGCGGCCATACGGCTGTCCCGCTCCAGCAGGTAGGCACCTGCAAAAAATCGCAGACCGGGACCACGGTCACCTTCAAGCCGGATCCGACCATTTTCGAGGAAACGGAATTTGATTTTGAGACCTTAAAGACTCGTCTGCGCGAAACGGCCTTTCTGACCAAGGCCTTAAAGATCACCATCCGCGACAAGCGCGGAGAAGAGGTGAAGGAAGTCACCTATCACTACGAGGGCGGCATCCAGGAATTCGTCACCTTCCTGAACCGCAGCAACAACGCGCTGTATGACAAGGTCATCTACATTGAAGGCCTTTCGAACGGCGTTTACGTGGAAGTCGCCTTCCAGCACAACGACGGCTACAGCGAGAATACCTTAAGCTTCGTCAATAACATCATTACGCCTGAGGGCGGCATGCATCTGACCGGCTTTAAAAACGCCACGACCAAGTGCTTTAACGACTATGCCCGTAAGAATAAGATCCTGAAGGACAACGCCCAGAATCTGACCGGTGATGATATCCGCGAAGGCCTGACAGCCATCATCTCCATCAAGATCGAAGATCCGCAGTTTGAAGGCCAGACCAAGCAGAAGCTGGGCAACTCCGAAGCCCGTACCGCGGTGGAATC
>CADCPP010000013.1 GCA_902803355.1 uncultured Lachnospiraceae bacterium
CCCAACTTGTCAACAACTTTTTTCAAATTTTTTCAACTTTTTTTTGAGCGTTTTTCGCCTTGTGGAGGGCAGCCAAATGGGCCACTACATCTTGTGGTTTTCAGGCGGTTTTACGCCTCCGGCCCGGCGTCTGTTTCCCCGTCGGTCTGTACCGCCGCGGCTTCTTCCCTCTTTTTTGCCTCCTCTTCCTTCGCGTAGGCATCCGTCAGGGTCAGGCCTGCCGTGTCCGTGACCGGAAGAGAAAAGACGATGGAGCCCGCGGGGCTGTCCACGCCGGCCTTCTCCATAATGGCCTTCATGATCTGATTTTTCTCTTCCGTACGGGTCACAATGAACAGAACATCCTTTTCCGAGGCCAGAGAAACACCGAAAAAGCGCTCGGCCTGCTTCATGCCGGTCCCGCGGGCATGGATGATGGTCCCGCCCCGCGCACCGGCGCTTCTGGCCGCGTCCATGACCAGTTCGTTGTATCCCTCATTGCTGATGACCAGCAGCAGTTCTCTCTCCGTGTTCTTCATGCTCTCCTCCTCGCCGCGGGCAAAGCCCTGCCCGTCCGTCAGAAACATCAGTTCCCGCTTGCCGCCGATGCTGGCCATCGGGATCCTGAAGGCGATCCCGACGCCGGGAACATCGATCTGCAGCTTCTGGCGCAGTTCCCGCTTCACCGCTTTCCAGGCATCTCCGGTCACGATGCTGAAGCAGACCGCCTTTTCCGGACTTTCCATCCCCAGCATATCCATCACGTCGTTGGCCGCGGTTCCCCGGCCGAGCGCGATGAGATTCACCTGCACATTTCTTTCCTTTAATATGGCCAGCAGTTCGGGAAGCTTCGCGCGCCCCACGATCCCGGTCATCAGACTCAGTTCATTCATTTCGCCACCTACAGTTCTATGATCGCGCTGTTATCCAGCTCGGCAAAGAGTTCCGGTGCCATGGGCGGCTGTTTGATATGCCGTCCCGCGCGGATCCGGTAGACCAGGCCGAGAAGCTGCAGCGCGATGAGCGGCGTCATCGCCACCATGGCCACCACGCCGAACGCATCGGTAATGATGTTCCCGCCCAGAGCGGCGCAGGCCCCCATAGCAAAAGGCAGGAGAAAGGCCGCCGTCATGGGGCCGGAAGCGACACCGCCGGAGTCAAACGCAATCGCCGTAAAGATCTTCGGCACGAAGAACGAAAGCAGCAGCGCGAGCCCGTAGCCGGGGAGCAGAAAGACCATGATGCTGACCCCCGTGAGCACGCGCAGCATGGCGATCCCCACCGATGCCGCCACGCCGAAGCTTAATGCCGTCTCCAGCATTCTGCCTGAAATAGCGCCCTGCGTTACCTCTTCCACCTGTTTTTTCAGCACGTAAACGGCCGGTTCGGCTTTTACGATGAAATAGCCCATCAGAACGCCGAGAGGCACGATGATCTGCGGAACATCGAACGCCGCGAGCGCGCCGCCCAGGTAATAGCCGACAGGCATGAAGCCGATCCCCGCCCCCGTCAGGAAGAGGACCAGCCCGATATACGTGTACAGGATGCCGACTGCGATCTTCTTCAGCGACTGCCTGCCTTGTTTAATAAAGAAGAACTGATAGACAGCAAAGACGATGACAAGCGGCAGCAGGGACCGCCCCATTTCCGCCATATAGGTCGGAAAGCCCGCTGCAAAGATCCGGCCAAGCTCCGTCGACTCCGATACATCCGGCACCAGAGAGGAAGAATACGCCGCGTTTTCCGGCTGAAAGATCAGGCTCAAGATCAGCACTGTCAGGATAGGCCCCACCGAGCACAGCGCGATCAGGCCCATGGAGTCGTCCGAGGCAGAGTGGTCGCTGCGGATGGCCGCGATGCCCACGCCGAAGCTCATGATAAACGGCACCGTCATGGGGCCCGTCGTCACCCCGCCGGCGTCGAAGGCGATCGCCAGAAAATCAGGCGGGGCAAAGAAAGCCAGAATAAAGACCAGTCCATAGAGTCCAAGAAGCAGCGTCTGCAGCGGGATCTGCAGCAGAATGCGCAGGATGGCGATCATCAGGAAGAGGCCGACCCCCAGGCCGATCGAAATGATCAGCGTGGCGGACGGGATCGATGCCACCTGTCCCGCCAGGACCTGCAGGTCCGGCTCGGACACGGTGATCAGCGCGCCAAGGACAAAGCTCACGATCAGGATGAGCGGCAGATTCCTCGTTCTGGTCAGGCTCGCCCCGATCCTGCTCCCCATGGGCTGCATAGACAGCTCCGCCCCGAGCGTGAAAAACATCATGCCGATGATCAGCAGAACGCTCCCGAACAGGAAGGTCAGGAGCGTGCCGCTCGGCACCGGGACAATGGTAAGGGACAGCACCAGAACGATCAGGGCGATGGGCGCCACCGCAGCCAGTGCTTCTTTCAGTTTTTCTCTCAGTTTATTCTGATACATACTGCTCGCGCATCCTTCAGGTTTCGCTGCGATACATATCCTGCAGTTTTTTTAACAGCTCGGCGCGGCTGTTCACCTCAAGACGGGCAAACAGCTCCGAGATCTGCGTGGTCATGTCTTCGCGGGATGTGCCGTATCTTGCCGCCAGCTCCGCCTCGCTTTCGCCGGCCGCATAGGCCTTCAGCAGCAGCCTCTCATCCTCGTCCATGATCGCGCGGACGCCCTTCTGCGCGCAGAGCAAACTTAAGTCGATCTCTTCCGCATTCAGTGCAAAGCTCTGCTGCGTGCTCAGTCCGGCGGCCGCCTGGATGCCTTTTTTCTCCGGTTCGCGGCGTTTTTTGTCGCGTCTGGCCAGAACGCCCAGAAAGCCCAGCAATAAAACCGCGATCACGACAAGAAGGATCACGCTGATCAGGTTGTCAAAGATCGCCGCGGTTATAAAAAACTGAGAAAGATGCTTCATATGATTCTCCCCCCGCAATAAGATCTCCGCGCCGGCCTCCTGTTTTCCCCAAAGATGA
>CADCPP010000014.1 GCA_902803355.1 uncultured Lachnospiraceae bacterium
CAAGACGTTCCAGCAGGCTGGCTTCTTCATACTCGGGATGAGCATCGATCAGCGGTTCGACGGAAGTCAGAACCTCTTCCACAGTCTGAAGGAAAAGGGGTTCGTTCGCGTTCTTGGCCTTGGTGTCGGCCAGAACTCTTTCAAGATAAGCATTCATGATAAAGTGCCTCCTAAAATAATTAAATTGGTTCTCTTTCGCCTTATTTTTAAGTCATTCCTATCATAACACTGCCCACAGTCAAAGTCACTTTTTTTATCTTGCTTTTTCCCTTTGACAACCTTATTTTCTAAATCTTTTTTTTGCGGTATTCAAAAAGAAAAAAGAGACGCCGCCGGGTCATAAACGCGGAGTTATCGCACAGTCCGGCGGCAGGGTGCTTGCTGCGAAGCCGCAGTAAAACCATGTTATGACAAGAACTGGAACAGGGTAAAACCAGCATAGATGCAGAGCAGAAGGATCCCCTGCCAGCGCTTCAGTCTTCCCTTTAAAATGGCGGGCAGGCAGAGGATCAGCATGACCGCAAACATGACAGGGATATCCACCAGCAGAGAGGCATTGTGCCCAAGCAGCGTTTTTTCTGCGGGGATCGAAAACGGTGAGATGGTGATCGCCGCGCCGCTGACCAGGACGATATTGAACAGGTTGGCGCCGATGACATTGCCCACGGAAAGGCTGCTGTGTCCCTTGATCAGGGAGGTGATCGCCGTGATCAGTTCGGGAAGCGAAGTGCCGAGCGCCACCATGGTCAGGCCGATCACGCTGTCCGGCACGCCAAGCGCCGCCGCGATCTTTGTGCCGTTTTCCACCAGCAGGTTCGCCCCGAAGGCGATCGCCGCCGCGCCGATCACGAGCAGCAGGACTTCCATCCAGGCAGCCCGCTCCTTTCCGGCCTCCTCATCATCCGCCCCGGCTTCCTCCGGATGCTTTTTCATGTGGATCGCGGATACGGTCAGGTAGATCACAAAGGTCAGCAGGAACAGCGCGCCCTGCCAGCGCTCAAAACGTCCGCTTGTGTATGCGATGATGGCGTAGACCGCCGCCGCACCGAAGAAAAAGGCTGCCGGCAGCAGCAGGCTTTTTCTATTGACCTTTCCCGGACGGAAGGTCAGCGTGATGGCCGCGATCAGGGACGTGTTGCAGATGATCGATCCGATGGCATTGCCATAGGAGATCCCCGCATTTCCCTGCATGGCCGCCTGTGAGGAGACCATGACCTCAGGCAGGGTGGTGCCGATGGAAACGATGGTCGCGCCGATCAGCATCTCCGGCAGGTGCAGTCTGTGCGCGATCCCCACCGAACCGTCCACAAACCAGTCACCGCCCTTGATCAGAAGGACAAAACCAAGAAGGAACAATAAAACCGGTACTAACATAGGTGCCTCTCTGTCTGCTTCTTTTATTCTGCCGGCAGCTTCCCGGCAGAGCAGCCTCGTCGATTATAGCATACGGAAGCGGGCAGATGGCAAGCGGATTCGAAGTTTGGCCGAAAAGAGGCCGCAAGGCCAGTCACCGCAAGGGTTTGCGGCGTTTTTTTCGTTGCCGAAACGGCTCACAAACCATGGCATTTTTCTTATCCTGCAGCAGGCTTCAAGGGGTCTGAAAGGCGCCGCAGCTTATTTTGCCGAGGCTTCGGATTGCGATTTTCGGCATACCTGCTATAATAGAGAAAACCATTTTGCCGTACAGCAGGAAAGGCAGCTTTCATGAAACATATCTCTCTTATCGGTTCTACCGGATCCATCGGAACGCAGACGCTGGATGTCATCAGGCATCTCGGCACCTGCCGCGTCAGTGCCCTCGCCGCATTTTCTAACGTGAACAAGATCGAGGCGCAGGCGCGGGAATTTGGGCCGCTTCTTGTCTGTTTATATGATGAAGCCGCTGCCGCAGATCTGAAGACGC
Source organism: uncultured Lachnospiraceae bacterium (assembly GCA_902803355.1). GTDB lineage: Bacteria > Bacillota > Clostridia > Lachnospirales > Lachnospiraceae > UBA6987. The sequence continues at coordinate 1,904 of CADCPP010000014.1, forward strand.
GCCTTGCAGACACAGATATCCGGGTCGTTTCGGGCGAGGCCGGCCTTGAGGAAGCTGCTGCCGGCGTCCCGGCCGATATCGTTTCCCTCTCGCTTCTCGGCATGATCGGGATCAGGCCGACTCTCGCTGCGATCCGGGCGGGCAGAGACTGTGCCTTTGCCAACAAGGAAACGCTTGTCTGCGCGGGGCATCTGATCATGCCTGCGGTAAAAGAATACGGCACCCGCTTCCTGCCGGTCGACAGTGAGCATGGCGCCGTCTTTCAGTGCCTGCAGGGTGAAGATCCTGCGCGGATCTCTCGCCTGCTGATCACCGCCTCCGGGGGCCCCTTCCGCGGAAGGAAGAAGGAAGAACTGGCCCGCGTAACGCCCGCCGACGCCTTGAAGCATCCGAACTGGACCATGGGCGCGAAGATCACCATCGACTCTTCGACTCTGGTCAACAAAGGGCTGGAGGTCATGGAAGCCCACCATCTCTTCGGCGTTCCGTATGAAAAGATCGAGGCCATCATCCATCCGCAGAGCGTGATCCATTCGATGGTCGAATACACCGACGGCTCCGTCAAGGCCCAGCTGGCCGTGCCGGACATGCGCCTGCCCATCGAATATGCCCTCACGTACCCGGACCGCGGGCCGGCCGTCGCCGCAACGCTTGATTTCACTAAACTGCCGCCCCTGACCTTTGAAAAGCCCGATACCGAAAACTTCCCGGGGCTCGCCCTTGCCTATGAAGCAGGAAAGACCGCCGGCACGATGCCGACGGTCTATAATGCCGCAAACGAATGGGCGGTGGCGCAGTTCCTGGCCGGAAAGATCGGGTATCTGGACATTGTTCGAAGCATAGAAAAGGCCATGCGGGCGCACAGCGTGACGCCTGATCCGGATCTCGAAACCATCCTCGCCGCGGAAAAATGCACAAGGGATTACCTGCAGAAAGGGTAATTACTTCTCTGATACCCGTCAGCTTTCCTGCGGTTTTCCGGCAATGATCCTGTACCAGTCCATTTTCCGGAAGTCGGTCTCGGGGTTATCTATTCTCCCTTATCCCTTTTCCTCTTCCAGCAGCCCTTGATAGATCTCCCGGCGGCTGACTCCGCGGTCTTCTGCCATGCGCTTCATGGCTTCTTTTTTATCCAGACCCGCATCCAGGTACTGCTGCAAATGCGCCGTCAGGGAAATGCCGCTCCACCGCGCCGCGTCTTCGGCTGCGGCTTCCTCCTCGGACAAGCCCTCCAATACCAGCACGTACTCACCGCGCGGCTCATTCTCCGTCCAAAAACGGACGGCCTCCGGAAGTGTGGTCCAGACGGCTTCCTCGTGGATCTTCGTGAGCTCACGGCAAATGCAGATCCGCCTGCCGCCAAGCACCTCCTGCAGTTGGTTCAGCGTCTTTACCAGGCGGTGCGGCGCTTCATAAAGAATGATGGTGCGGCGTTCGCCGGCAAGCGAGGCCAGGACCGCTTTTCTTTCCTTCGTCTCCTGCGGCAGGAAGCCCTCAAAAACGAAGCGTCTGGCCGGAAAACCGGAGAGCGAAAGCGCGGTGATCAGGGCGCAGGGCCCGGGGAGCGAGGTGACCGGGACGCCCGCCTCGTGGCAGCGCCGCACCAGGACCTCGCCGGGATCGGAGATCGCGGGAGTGCCCGCGTCGGTGATCAGAGCGATATTTTTTCCCTCCAGCAACAGCCCCAGCAGCTCCTCCGCTTTTTCGTATTTATTGTGCTCATGGTAGCTCGTGAGCGGCTTGCTGATGCCGTAATGCTCCAAGAGCCCGCGGCTGTGTCTTGTATCCTCCGCCGCGATCAGATCGGCCGCGGACAGCGTTTCCTTCACGCGCTCTGTGATATCGCCGCGGTTGCCGATCGGTGTCGCGCATAAAAACAATGTTCCGCTCATGCTTTCTCCCCTGTCATTTCTGCTTTATCTCCCGCGGCCGGGAGGCGGGTCCCTTCCTCCTGCCCGTTCCCGTAATAGATCTCATAGACTTCCGCTGTATATTTTCCCTCATCCCCGTAGAGGATGAGGGGCGGCAGCACCCGAAGTTCCTTCCCGCCGCCCCTCATACCGGAGACAAGCAGCAGTGACGCCTGATCTCCTGCGTGTGAGTGTACGAAACGGAGCGTACGCGGTGCGATCCCCGCCTTTTCCATGCCGGACAGGATCTCCGTCAGTCTCTTCGGGCGGTGGACCATATAAAATCTGCCGTGCAGCTTCAGCGCGGCAGCCGCCTCGCGCAGCACGTCTTCCAGCGTGCAGGCGATCTCATGACGGGCGAGCATTTTCGCGCCGTCCGGATTGATCGCGCCGCGTCCCGCTTCGTGATAGGGCGGATTGGTCACGACCACGTCAAAGCAGGCCTTGCCAAGCAGCTGCGATGCCGCCTTCAGGTCGCCGCAGATGACGGAAAGTCTATCCTCCGCTCCGTTCAGCGCGAAATTTTTCCGGGCCAGCTCTGCTGCTTCCTCCTGCAGTTCCAGACCGACGATCTCCCGGCCCTTTTCCCGGGCATCCAGAAGCAGGGGGATCACACCGTTTCCCGTCCCGAGGTCCAGCACCCGTTCCGTGCGATTAGCCTTTGCGAAATCAGCCAGCAGCACGGCATCCACGCCGAAACAGAAAGCGTCCGGATCCTGAAGGATCCGGTATCCCTTTCTCCCCAGCTCATCCGAACGCAGTTTCTTTTCCATATCAGTCCAGTTTGGAACCGTCTTTGTCGCCCTTTTCCATGGCTTCCAGTTCCTTCATTTCCTTCATTTCCTCGGGGCTCAGGCGCTTTGCTCTGTGGCGCGGCCTGAAGCTGATCCCGTCCACACTCACGGTCCGGATATCCGTATCATCATCGCCGGTGATGAGCACCGAGACCGTCTGGCGCAGCACATTGACATCCTTGACGGTGCCTTTGATGTTTCCGTCCCTGATCACGACGGCATCCCCCACGCCGGGCAGCTTGCTGTTCAGGTATTCATAGGTATCCTGCTCGTTTTTCAGGCAGCACATGAGCCGTCCGCAGGCTCCGGAAATCTTGGTCGGATTCAAGGACAGGTTCTGATCCTTAGCCATGCGGATGGAGACCGGGCTGAATTCGGACAGGTAGCTGTGGCAGCACAGCACGCGGCCGCAGATACCAAGGCCGCCCAGGATCTTCGTCTCATCACGCACGCCGATCTGCCGCAGTTCGATGCGGGTATGGAAGACCGACGCCAGATCCTTGACCAGCTCGCGGAAGTCCACGCGGCCGTCCGCGGTAAAGTAAAACAGGATCTTGTTGCCGTCAAAGGTATATTCCACGGCCACCAGCTTCATCAAAAGGCCGTGCTTGGCGATCTTCTGCTCGCAGATGTCAAAGGCAGCAGCCTCTTTCTGACGGTTTCTGCCCTCGCGCTCCAGGTCTTCCGATGTCGCGATCCGCAGCACCTTTTTGATCTGCGACAGATCCGCGTCTTCCGCGGTCTCCTTGTCCGTGTACACGACCGTGCCCATTTCGATGCCCCAGGCCGCTTCCACGATCACCTTCATATTCTTCTTCAGTTCCAGCCCGCAGGGATCATACTGATAGATCTTTCCCGCACGGCGGAAACGAATGCCGGCTACGTTCATTTTCTTTCTCCATTCTTTCTTGTATCAATCACTGTTTGTGCCTTTCCGCAGCAGCTCACGGAGCCGCAGCAGAAAGAGCTCTATCGTCACATCGGCATTGCCGTTGGCTTTTAATTTGGCCCCTGCCTCCTGCAGCGCGGACCAGCTCTCGTTCGTCTCAGGCCAGGAGAGCGTCTTCGCCCAGCCGGCCAGAAGATCCTCCGCCGCCGGAACATGCAGCGCCGCGTTAGCCTCCGCCTTGATGACCAGCAGGTCCCGCAGCAGGTAGGTCATCATTTCCAGGACCTCTTCGGCCGCCATGCCGTCCGCTTTCAGATCCGCCGCCGCATGCGCAAGCTCGGCCGCATCGGCTGCACGGAGATGACGCAGCAGCATAAGCAGGCGCTCTGCTCCGGCACCTGTCTCTTCTTCCGCAGGATCATCCTCCTCGCAGCGCAGCGTCACCAGACGCGAGAGGACCGTCGGCAGGAAGCGATTCCGGTTATCGGCCAGCAGAAAGATCAGGCCATAGACCGGAGGCTCTTCCAGGGTCTTCAGGATCGCGTTCTGCGCCTGCGGGTTCATCTTCCCCGCGTCCGGAACGATATAGATCTTCCGTTCCGTGCGGTACGGCCGGATCTCGATATCCTCCACGAGCTGAGCGCGGATCTCGCCCACGGACAGGGTATCCGGCTTTTCATGCGTCACCGTGATGATATCCGGATGATTCCCCGAAAGCGCCGCCCGGCAGCTCTCGCACACGCCGCAGGCCGTTCCCTTCTCACACAGAATGCGCTGCGCAGCGTGTCTTGCCGTGCTTTCCAACAGCTGCGCGTCCTCACCCTCCAGCAGAAAGGCATGACCGAGTTCTCCCCGCTCCGCCGCAGCGGCAAAATAACGTTCCGCGCTGTTCATGCCAGTTCCTTTTCGATCGTCTCCGAAAGCGCCTTGAGGCAGGCCGTAAAGTCATCATTCTCATAGACTCTGGGAAAACGGAAGGCCGCCCGTTTGTCTTCGGAAAAATCCTCTTCATCCGCCAGAAAGCGGCGGCACATTTCCGCGTATTTCGGTGTTTCCTGTGCGCGTTCGCGGGCAAGCGCACGGAAGAGGCGAAGCCCCGGCTCCACTTCGATATACAGCGGGACCACATGGTCTTCTCCGTAATAATTCAGCGTCTGAGCGTAGGACTCCAGCGTTCCTGCCATCAGGTAAGAGGCCTTGTCCAGGTCGATCGCTCCGTCGTCGATGGTGGCGTAGGTCCAGGGGCCGTAGACCGTATGGTAGGTGCGGGATTCGATCACCCTGCCGGCAGCCTGCTGCGCGGCAAATTCCTCCGCGGTGATGAAATGGTAGGCGATATCCGGCGTCTCTCCGCTGCGGATAGGCCTTGTGGTATACATCACCACCGTTCCCAGCTGCGGAAAGCGTGCCTTCAGTTCGCCCATCAGTTTGTCCTTGCCGGAGGCGCTTGGCCCGATCAGATAAAAAATCTTTCCCATGAAGGAACCTCTTCTGCCGAAATTCCCATATATTATACTTGCTTTCGGGGGATATGGCAAATAGTTCTTCTTTTTCCCGGAAATAAAAAAACCAGGAACGCTTTCCTGGAAAAGAAAAGTGCCCAGAACCGGAATCGAACCAGTGACACGAGGATTTTCAGTCCTCTGCTCTACCATCTGAGCTATCTGGGCACAAAGTA
>CADCPP010000015.1 GCA_902803355.1 uncultured Lachnospiraceae bacterium
ACGAGCCGCTGCCTCGCCCGGATCAGTTCATCTTCGGTCTTCGGAAAATGGATCGCCTGCAGCGCGCTCCTCTCCGTCATCCAGCCCTGCTGCACGAGCTTCTCCGGCAGGAGTTCATCTTTGATTTCACATTCCGACAGCGCCTGAGCAATCGCCGAGCGGAGCTTCTTTTGGCTGACCGCATCGCCGGAGGCATAAACAGGCCAGATCTTCCCGCTCAACGAAGCATATTCTTCAGGCTTAAAGATCTTGGGATGATCCATTTGCAGGCCGTATTTACCGTCCCGCACCACGCCGCGAAAGACCCGTTCCTCTCCTTTTTTCAGGGAGTTTTTCAGATACGGCATATGAAAAAAGGACACACGGACGCTTCCGCTTCCGTCACTTACGGAAAAGGAGGTGACCGTCTGTTTTCCAAAGCCGCGGTTTACGGGATCACTTTCCAGCTTTGCCTGTAGGGCGCAGATCTCTTCTGAGGGGACATCTTCGATCCTGATGACTGCTTCAGGTCTGTCATAGGCTGCCGGAAAGAAACGCAGAAGGTCTCCTGCTGTCAGGATCCCAAGTGAGCGTAATTCTTCCGCGGATCTTGGACCGATCCCTTTTAATGCCGTGACCGGCGCGTCATATGCGATCATTCCTGCTCCTGTTAAAAGAGGGGGACTTTCTTGTCCCCCTCCTGATCTTTACTCGACTGATGCGATGTACGAATATACCGGCTGGCCTCCGTTGATCACATCGATATCACAGTCCGGATACTTTTTCGCGAGCTTCCTTCGCAGGATCTCTCCGTCGCTTTCCGGAACATCTTCTCCGCAGTACAGCGTGATCATGCCGGAGTCTTCATCCACCATTGCCGCGATCATTTCCAGAAGCACGAGCATTTTTTCTTTGCCGACGGCATATAAGCCCGTGGGGCCGCCAAGGCCCATATAATCGCCTTCATGGATCTCCTTGCCGGCAATGGAGGTGTTGCGGACCGCATAGGTCACCTCTCCGCTCTTTACCGTGGAATAAGCATCTTTCATCATTTCCAGGTTTTCTTCCAGACTATCCTCCGGCATGAAGCAGCTCATGGCACTGATGCCTTCCGGAATATTCGTTGTGGGAAGGACTTCAACATGCCTTGATTTGCACATGACCTGGGCCTGCTGGGCGGCAAGGATGATATTCTTGTTATTCGGCAGAATAACGATATTTCTGGCCGGAACCGATTCGATCGCTTCGAGCATGTCTTCCGTGCTGGGGTTCATGGTCTGACCGCCCTGAACAACGGCATCCACGCCAAGGCTCTTGAACACTTCCGTCAGGCCGCTGCCGACAGCCGTCGCGATAAAGCCGACCTCTTTCCATTCCGATTCGGGAACAGTCGTCTTGACGAATGCCGGCGCCGCATTTTCCTCTGCAGCAGGGGCCTCAGGCACAGTGTCAGCCCCTTCCTGCGGTCCTTCATCCTTTTCATGAAGATTGACTACGGAGATCTGCGTAAGATAACCGAATTTCAAAGCTTTCTGGATCGCTGTGCCCGGATCATTCGTTTCCAGAGAGACAAGAAGCTTTCCGCCTTTTTCCGTAAGCGCGGCATGATCACCAAGCGCTTCCAGATAGGACTTGAAGCCTGCGGTCTGTTCCTGGGAAAGAGTCTGCCCGGGATGGATCGTAAAGGCGGTCCTGTATTCGTACTTTCCTTCCGGCTCGGCAGCGCGCTCCGCAGCTTCCGTATTTTCGCCTTCCGCGATCTCATGTCCCATCAGGCAGGAATAGCAGCCTTTCAAAAAGACGATCAGCCCCTGTCCGCCTGAGTCGACAACGCCGGCTTCTTTCAACACAGGGAGCAGTTCCGGCGTATTTGCCAGGACCTTTTCGCCGTGATCCAGGACCTGCTCGAAGATCTTTTCAAGATCGGTCTCCTGTTCGCTGAGCTCGCTCCATTTTTCGGCAATGCCGCGCGCTACCGTCAGAATGGTTCCTTCTTTCGGCTTCATGACCGCTTTGTAGGCTGTCTCGACCGCTTTCGTATTAGCCTCGGCGATCGCGGCTGCGTCGATCACCGTTTTCGTCTGCAGGATCTTGCAGAAGCCGCGCAGCAGCTGAGAGGTGATCACGCCGCTGTTGCCGCGTGCACCGCGAAGGGAGCCGAAAGAAATGGCTTTGGCTGCCGATGACAAATCGCTGACCTTCGGACCGCTCACTTCTCTGACCGCGCTGTTCAGCGTCAGAGACATATTGGTTCCCGTATCGCCATCCGGTACCGGGAACACGTTCAGATCATTGATCCAGGCTTTATTCGCCTCCAGATTATTGACTCCGGAGATGAACATCCTGGTAAACATCTTTACATCGATGGTTTGTGTTGCCACTTTGATCTTCCCCCAAGACATTAATCGATCAGGCGAACGCCCTCAACAAAAATATTCACTTTATCGACAGGGATCCCTGTGAAGGTCTCCACCCTGTACTTGACATTTTCGATCAGGTTTTCGGATACTGCGGAAATACTGACGCCATAGGCGACAATAATGTGGAAGTCAAGGCTCAGCTTGCCGTCTGCAACATTGACGATGATGCCCTGTGACAGGTTTTCCTTTTTCAGAAGAGAGGTGATCCCTTCCATCATATTGGTGGTTGCCATCCCCACGACACCAAAGCATTCGACTGCGACAGCGCCGGCATATTTGGCGATCACGTCGGTATCAATGATCACTTCGCCGTGTTCTGTCTGAATATTGGCTTTCATCTTGGCTCTCCTTTCATAATAAAGTGAGAATCGGTAATGTATTATACCGATTCCCACCAGAAAAATCAAGCGTTATCCGCAGACATATAAAAAATCTATTAATTTTTCATATTGACATCAAGCTGTTCGTTCGGCGTGGTAATGCCATGTGCGGCCAGCACCGGACCGACTGCTTCGATCAGGCCGAAATACACATCCCAGTAATCCGCCGGCTTGCAGTACGAACGGCAGATGATCTCGATCCCACGCTTGCTCGGGCCGTTCAGGAGGGCAACCGGAGCAGGTTCCGCAACCACCTTCGGCTGATCCAGGCACATCTTGACCAATGCATCCCGGGCAACGGCAAAATCGGTATCGGCAGCCACGTTAAAGTTCAGATCAACACGGCGAAGATCCATCGCGGTATAGTTGGTGATGGCAGTCGTGGAGACCGTGCTGTTCGGCACATAAACGACTTTGTTGTCCAGCGTAATCAGCTTGGTGCTGACGACCTTCAGTTCTTCGACCGTGCCTTCAAAGCCGCCCACTTCGATATAATCTCCCACCTTAAAAGGACGGGTGATGAGCAGCAGCACACCGCCTGCCAGGTTGCTCAGGGTGCCGTTCACGGCCAGGCCGAGGGCTACGCCGAGGGAGGCGATCAGAGCGGAGATGCCTGTGGTGTCAATGCCAAGGTAGCCGATTAATGCGATCACGACAAGGATCTTGGCCAGCCATCTGCCGGCATTGATCATCGCCTTGATCAGCATCGGATCCAGTTTTCCGCTTTGTTCAGCCTTTTTCTTCAGCTTGCCGAACACGGCGTTGATGATCTTGAACGCGACGATCAGGATGATGACCGCAATGACGATCTTGATCCCCGTATTCATGACCCATTCCATAATGGTGCTCCAAATAGTTTCCCAGTCCATCTTGTTCCCCTTTCTTTTTTTGATGATTGAATAGAGTAAATAGACGAACAGCCCGGGAGCCAAAGCCCCTGGGCTGCTTACGCATCAGATCAATTATGCTCTTTCCACTTTGCCGGACTTCAGGCAGGAAGTGCACACATACATCTTCTGAGTGCCTTCTCCAACTTTGACACGTACGGACTTAATGTTGGATTTCCAGATGTGATTGGATCTTCTATGCGAATGGCTGACATTGTTGCCAAAGTGCACGCCTTTTCCGCAGATTGCGCATTTTGCCATAACCGCACCTCCTTCGTCTTGTAATGCGGCCTGAAACCGCAACATTGAAAATATAGCAAAGGGTTTCTGAAATTGCAAGCCCTTTTTTACGTTTTTTCTGAAATAATTGGCGTTAAACTTCCATATTATCGAAAGCGGCTTCGCTCTCGGTCTCCGTCTTGGCTTCTTTCTTCAGCAAAGAAGAAAAACGGTTGATCAGATCCGGAACCGATTCCAGGAAATGAACGGCTTTGTTTTCTTCCTGCACATTGATGATGCGAGCCGTGCCGTTTTCAATCAGAAGCACAGCATGAGGAGTCATTTTGGCGCTGACTCCGCCGCCTCCGCGGTTGCTGTTGTATTTTTCATTGACCCCGGCCCCGGCGCCCATGCCGAAGCTCACATCCGCAAGCGGAATGACAAATCTGCCTCCGCCAAGGTCAACCGCTTCTCCCATCACTGTTTTGGTGCCGATCGCCTTATCCATGCCCTCAAACATCTGCTCCATCGAGCTGCCGAATTTTGTTTTGTCTGCCATGTCTTTCTCCTTTTTGGCGATCATGCCGCCTCTTTTTCCTGATCCGCCTGCCCGGCGGTGTCTGCCTTTGTTTTCCCGTCTTTATGCATCAGTTTTTTGATCCAGCGCCGTAGATTGCCATCCAGAAGCAGGTTAAGTCCCACGCTGACGAATAATCCCAGCCGGATGCGGCCTTTGAGCACCAGATAAAACTTCATGGCCGGCTCTTCGTAATTCCCCTGAATACGGATATGTTCTCCGAAGATCCCGTAGAGACTGTACAGCAGCCCCATGATCTTTCCCGTCGTATAAGGATCATCAAAGCCGAGTTCGCCTTCCAGAACGAATTTGGTCGGAGCCAGATGGTGTCCGATGCGTTTCAGCTGCTTGCCGATGCGGCGCAGCGTCTTCCGGTTCTTTTCATCATAGAGCAGGCTCTGGATCTCGTCCCATTTTCCCTCGATGCCATCCAGCTTTTCGGCCAGCAGTTCCAGGCGTTCTTCGCCGTCAAGTTTCTGCTGCGTTTTCTCTTCTGCCGCTTTTTCCTCAGGGGCTTCTTCTTTGTTTTCTGTTTTCTCCGCGGATTCTGCCTTTACTTCCGTCCCGTCAGGTGTTTTTGCCTGTTCGGTGTCAGGTTTTTCCGCTTTTTCGGTGCCTGGTTTTTCCGCTTCGGAATCCTTTTCGGGATTCTTCTCCTCAGTCTCCGTCTTGGTTTCCGTATCCGGAACGGAGGTCTCCTCAGCAGGCTCTGTCTTTGCTTCTGGCTGAGGCCCCCAGTCGCCCAGATGCTTTTTCATCAGTGTTTTCAGTCCCAGCAGCTTCACGCGGAGCAGCCCGTGGTCCTTCAGCCACTCGAGCCGTACCAGAGCGGCTTTCAGCAGCCAGGATATATTCACACGTGCCCTGACCTCTTCATCATAGCGGGCTTTCAGATCCAGACGGAGCGGAACGAGAAGTACGATCAGCAGGATCAGCAGCACCAGTGCCAGGATCGCCAGTAAGACAATGCCGATGATCTTCAGGATCGTCAGCACTGCCGATAAGATCGCAGCTATGATACCACCTCCCCTCTGTCGGTAAAGGCGTCTTCCGGAAGGTTAAGGAACCATTCCTTCACCTTCACACCGCCTCCGCCGTCAAGGCAGTCCTGCGTCATCCTGAGCATCAGATCGTTTGCTTCATTCATGCTTGAAGCAAGACCGAGGATCACGCGGTCTTTTCGGTTGAAGTATTTTTCGTTCAGCATGATAAGCGGGATCGCTTCCAGGTTCTCCCCCTGCTGCGGTGCCGGAGAGATCAGGCAGGAAAAAGCAAACCGGGACTTCCATACCGGCTGTTCGATCAAGGCGATCAATGCGGCTTTATCCGTTACCTTTTCACCGATATACAGCTGTTTCAGCCACTTCATGCCAAGCTCCTGCCCATCACATCAGGGCGTTAGTCACTGATTCACCCAGCGCCAGCCGATGAACCGTTTATTGATCGTCCGAGAGGACCGATCTGTTTTTGATGAGATATTCTGCAAAGGAGTAAACGGTCAGCACTACCGCGCCGATCATCATCAGATTTGTCAGGACCTTCCACCATGTCCAGGGGAAGGGAAATAGCATGCCGATGCACCAGAAATCCTGAAGCGTGGTCTTGACCTTGCCGCTCCAGTCCGCCGCGATCACAACACCTTTTTCCACCGCGACAAGGCGGAAGCCGCTGATCGCAAATTCACGCGCGATCACAATGATCACGGCCCACGCCGGCGTCAGATCCTGAACCGTGCAGCAGATCAGTATGCTGCAGACAAGAAGCTTGTCTGCCAGAGGATCCATGAATTTTCCGAAGTTGGTGACCAGATGATATTTCCGTGCGATCTTGCCGTCCAGCAGGTCTGTCAGAGACGCAAGAATAAACAGCACGCCTGCGGCAATACGCGTTCCGTCGCTTTGAAACGCCAGAAGCAAAACAACGATCGCAGGGATCATGATGACCCGAAGCAGTGTGAGCTTATTCGGCAGATTCATCTTCCACCACCTCCCCGATCAGATCATAGCCTTTCGCCCCGGTCACCAGAACACGTACAAGATCACCGGTGAGATATTCCTTCCCGGATGTGAAGAACAGCAGGCCGTCTACATCCGGAGCGTCCGCATAGGTGCGCGACACATAGACATGTTCTTCATCTGCGACACTGCCTTCCACCATCACGTCAAGCTGCCTTCCCGGCATCTCCTTCGCCTTTTCAAACGCGATCTTCTGCTGGAGACGCATCAGTTCGTTGCGGCGCTTCTCCCGCAGGCGCTTCGGCACCTGATCCTTAAAACTTGCCGCCGCAGTCCCTTCTTCACGGGAGTACGCGAACACGCCAAGGCGTTCAAAACGGATCTCGCTGACAAAGGAGAGGTTTTCGGCGTGATCTTCTTCCGTCTCTCCCGGAAAGCCGCTCATCAGCGTGGTACGCAGCGCGATATCCGGCACCTTCTCGCGAAGCCTGCGGATGAGCGCAGTGACCTCTTCCCGCGTCGTCTTTCGGCCCATCGCCCTCAGAATACGGTCCGACGCATGCTGGATGGGCAGATCCAGATAGTGGCAAAGCTTAGGCTCCTCGGCAAACAGATCGATCATCTCGTCGGTCAGTTCTTCGGGATATCCGTAAAGCAGACGGATCCAGCAGATGCCCTGGACTTTTCCCAGGCGGCGGATCAGTTCAGGCAGTTTCTTTTCTCCGTAAAGATCCGTACCGTAAAGAGTCGTCTCCTGTGCCACAAGAATGAGCTCTTTAACGCCTTTCGCGGCGAGCTGCTCTGCTTCACGGACCAGGTCTTCCAAGGGAACACTGCGGTAGCGTCCCCTGCAGTACGGGATCGCGCAGTAGGTGCAGTATTTATCGCAGCCTTCGGCGATCTTCAGATAGGCGTAATGACCGCCGGTCGTAAGGATCCTCGGTCCTTCAGATGCGGGGAGGCGGCTGATATCTTCATAAAACTCTGCACGGGTCAGCGTGATCTTATCATCACGCTTATGCAGGGTCTTTTCGACAGCGGACACGATGCGGTCCCAGGAAGAAGTGCCTACCACAGCATCCAGTTCCGGCAGTTCCGACAGGATCTCTTCTTTATATCGCTCTGCCAGACAGCCGGCAGCGATCAGACTGCGGCATCTGCCGTTTTCCTTATACGCCGCAAGACGCAGGATCTCCTGAATACTTTCTTCTTTCGCGTCACCGATGAACGCGCAGGTATTCACGACGATCACGTCTGCGTCTTCCTCTCTGTCCGTAAAGGAATAGCCGGCATCAGAAAGAAGCCCGAGCATCTTCTCGGAATCCACCAGATTCTTGTCGCAGCCCAGCGATTCAAAGAAGATGTTCGGCATGTCAGGCATCCTGTTCTTCCGCAGGCTGTTCAGCCTCGGCGACTTCTTCCGTCTGTTCCGGGACAGTCTCTGCCGGCGCGGCTTCTTCAGCAGGCTCTTCCGCAGTCTTCGCTGCTTTTTCCGCCGCTTTTTCCGCCAGCATCTGCTGATATTCCTGATTGCTGAGAATGCGGATGCGGCCTTCGTCAAGTTCCTCGACCGCAATGGACAGAGGCTTTCTGGCGTGGTCTTCCTGCTCCATATAACCGTTGTCCACCATCTGACGGGCGCGTTTCGCAGTCCCCATCACGATGGAATAACGGCTTTTTACGACGGGATCTTTTTCATCACCGCCGTTATTGATCTTGGTCATCAGTTCTGAATAGGAAGGATGGATCATGGAATTCTCCTTATCTTGTGAAACATTTCGAGAAATTATAGCATGCTCATCGTATTTTTTCAAGTATTCTCTGAGATCATCGCGAATCTGTCCGGCAAGAGAAAGTCCTTCCTCTTTAGGGAGACGGGAACCGCTTTCTCCTGTCGCAAGCAAATGGATCTCATTCGCCGTATCCTGAACTATGCGGTTGACAACAACATAGTCATATGAAGGGATGACCGCCGTCTCATCTACCGCGCGCTGCAGTCTGCCTCTGATCTGCTCTTCTGTTTCCGTTCCGCGGCCGGTAAGACGCTGCACAAGTGATGCGGCATCCGGCGGGATGATATAGATCAGTTTCGCCTCAGGACAGGCTTTCTTGACATTCAGCGCTCCCTCGACCTCGATATCCAGGATCACGTGGCGTCCTTCGTTCCTCCTGCTTTCCACATAGTCTCTCGGCGTGCCGTACGAACGGTCCAGATACGTCGTGTGTTCTAGAAAACGGTCCTCACTGAGCCAGGACGCAAAAGTCTCTTTGCTCAGGAAGAAATACTCTCTGCCGTCCACCTCGCCCGGTCTTGGTGCCCTGGTCGTAGCCGACACGGAAAACACATATTCAGGATGCTCCTTCATGAGCGCTGCGATCACGGTCCCTTTTCCGACTCCGGAATATCCGGAGATCACTAACAGCGAGCCTTTGCCAGTTCTTTCTCTTGTCATGTCCGGTTTTGTACCTGCCTCTTTCATTGACATAAAGAATCAGACTTATTATAATGCAGACATGACTTTTCGTCAATGAATCCGGCTTAAAGTTCAGGGAGGGATTATGAAAAAGACACGTCGAATTCTTGCCGTTATCGGCATCGCACTGCTGCTGGGGATGTATCTTGCCTGCTTTATTCTGGCACTTATCGGCAAGCATCAGGCGACGGATCTTTTTCGTGCCGCTCTCGCTGCCACGATCGCTGTCCCGCTGATGCTGTATGCGTTTCTGATGCTTCTGAAGCTCTTCCCTCCGTTTGTCAGGAATGAAGCCGGCGAAGGCGGACCGGAGCCCGTTGATGAGGAAACAGACGCGGAACAAAGAGATGACTCATCCGGCACTGAAACAGACTGATCTTCATAAGGCTGATACGCAAAACGGTTTACAAGAAAGCGATATTACAGTATAATAATATGTTGAATTCGCCTTTTTTCATCGTTTCTGAGACGTTTTACGCCTGATAACGGTATTAAAGGTGAAAGCTGAATGAAATCAGGTATTCTATGAAAACAGTTGACATTATCGTTCCCTGTTACAATGAGGCGGACGGCATCGCGCTTTTTTATGAAGAGACCGACAAGGTAGTCCGCACCATACCGGGCTATGCTTTTTCCTACCTTTTCATCAACGACGGAAGCCGCGACGATTCTCTGTCCATCATGCGGATGCTGAGCGCGGAACATCCGAATATCCATTATATCTCCTTCTCCCGGAATTTCGGCAAGGAAGCGGGGATGTACGCCGGGCTGACCCACAGCAGCGGAGATTATGTGATCATCATGGACGCCGATCTGCAGCATCCGCCGGCCCTGATCCCGCAGTTTGTTTCCGCGATCGAAGAAGGCTATGACTGCGCCGCCGCCTGCCGGACCACCCGCACCGGGGAAAAGGGGCTTCGCAGCTTCCTCTCCGGCCTGTTCTATAAATTCAGCAACGCCATGACCGAGGTAACGCTGCCGCAGAACGCGGTGGATTACCGTATGATGAGCCGCAAGATGGTAAACGCGATCTGTTCGATGGCAGAGGTGGAACGCTTCTCCAAAGGCATCTTTGCCTGGGTCGGTTTTCAGACCAAATGGATCCCGTACGAAAACGTGGAGCGTGCTGTCGGCACAAGCAAATGGAGCTTTAAAGGCCTGGTCAAATACGCGATCGACGGGATCACCGCATTTACGGTAAAGCCGCTCCATCTGATCCGCAACATGGGGATCGTGCTGTTTGTATTCTCCCTGATCTATGCGCTGATCGTCTTTATCAAGACCCTTGTCAACGGCGTAGATGTGCCCGGTTATGCTTCTATCATCTGCCTGCTCCTCTTTCTGGGCGGCATTATCGAGTTTTCCGTCGGCATCGTGGGCGAATATGTTTCCCATATTTATCTGGAAGCCAAGGACCGGCCGGTCTATATCATCCAGGAAACGGATCTGACAGGAAGCGAAGGCCATGAATAAACTGCTTCAGCTCTTTGAACACTGGTGTGACGCGCATCCGAATAAACTGATCAACCGGGAAACGGTCAGCTATCTCTTCTTCGGCGTGGTCACCACTCTGGTCAACTGGATCGTCTATTACGGGCTGGATCTTCTGGGCGTCAATTACCTGGTCGCACAGGTCATCGCCTGGGTCGTTGCTGTTGTTGTCGCTTATGTGACCAACCGCCGCTATGTCTTTCACAGCGAGGTCAGCGATACTCCCGGTATCCTGAAGGAATTCTTCGGTTTTATCGGGGCCAGGATCCTTTCCTTCCTGATCGAGACCTTTATCCTGTGGCTCTTTGTTGAACAGCTCGGTGTTTCCGAACTGATCGTTAAGATCCCGGCATCCGTACTGACGGTCATCCTGAATTATATCTTCAGCAAACTGTTTATTTTCAAGAACAGGGATAATCAAGAGGAATGATATGAAGAAACAAAAACGCAGCTTTGAAGAACGTCTTCCACTGATCCTTGCCTTTATTCTGCCGATTCTGATCATGATCGGTATTTTTGCGGGGAAGGAGATCTGGCCGTTCGGGGAAAACTGTTTCCTTCGTACGGACCTTTATCATCAATATGTTGCGTTCTTTGAGGACTACGCAGAACGTCTTCGTGCCGGCGGGAGCCTGACTTACGCCTTCGAT
Source organism: uncultured Lachnospiraceae bacterium (assembly GCA_902803355.1). Lineage (GTDB taxonomy): Bacteria > Bacillota > Clostridia > Lachnospirales > Lachnospiraceae > UBA6987. Next base: position 11,033 of record CADCPP010000015.1, read on the forward strand.
ATCGGCCTCGGCAGCAACTATCTGGCTCTTATGGCCTATTATCTGAGCGGACCGCTGCACATTTTTGCCTTCCTGATCCCGAATCAGTATATCATCGAGTTCATTACTTATCTGATCGTTCTGAAGATCGGCCTCTGCGGTCTGAGCATGGCCTGGTATCTGGCCAAGCGCTATGATACCCGTCACTTCGGCATTGCCTTCTGCGGCATCTGCTACGCCTTAAGCGGCTATCTGGCGGCCTACAGCTGGAACATCATGTGGCTGGATGTGCTCTGGCTCGCCCCGATCGTGATCTACGGTCTGGAAATGCTCGTGGAAAAGAACCGTCCTTTCCTCTACGTTTTTTCTCTTGGCCTGGCTATCCTGTGCAACTACTATATCAGCATCATGCTCTGCCTTTTCCTGGTGCTGTATTTTATCTGCCGGATCATCTGCGTGCCGAAGCTTAAGTTCAGACAGTTCCTGCTGAAGCTCTTCCTCTTCGGATTTTATTCAGTGCTGGCCGGTGCGCTTGCCGCGGTTTTAGTCGTTCCGGCAGCGTATGCTCTTATGGGGACAGCCAGCGCCAACACGACCTTCCCGAAGACGGTTTCCAATTATTTCTCCATTTTAGAGATGCTGTCCCGTCACCTGGTCGTTGTGGACGTGGAGACCGGTCTTGATCATTGGCCGAACCTGTACTGCGGCGTTGCCGTCTTTCTCTTTGTGCCGCTGTACTACATGAACCGCGACGTAGACTACAAGGAAAAGATCGTCAACACCGTGCTGCTGGCTTTCCTGCTGCTCTCCTTCAACACCAATGTGCTGAATTATATCTGGCATGGATTCCATTATCCGAATTCCCTGCCCTGCCGTCAGTCTTACCTTTACAACTTCCTGGTCCTGAAGATGATGTTTGACGGCATCCGCTCGCTTCCGAAGATCACAAAAGCGAAGTTTCTGGGGAACCTCTGCGGCTCCGTCTTCCTGATCCTGATCATGGAGGTCCTGGTTGATCCAGAAGAAGTCCAGTACTATGCTTGCTATGCCAGTATTGTCTTCATCGCTCTTTATGCGCTTTTCTGTTACCTTCACAAGACCCGCCATATCTCGGCGATCACGGCGATCTGTCTTGCGCTGTGCACGCTGATCGTCGAAATGGGTCTGAATACCGCGGTGACCAGCGTCTCCTATGTCAACCGGACCACATTCATGCAGTACAACCACAGTTATGATGAGCTGATCGAATTGGCAAAGTCAGACAACGGCGACAAAGGCTTTTTCCGCATTGAGCGGTATAATCTGAGAACCAAAAATGACGGTCCGTACTTCGGTTACGACAGTGCGTCCATCTTCTCTTCGACCACGAACGCGAAGATCTCGCAGTTTTATAAAAAGATGGGCATGGAAGGCAATACGAACGCTTACGCTTTTACCGGCGCTACGCCGCTTGCCGCCTCCATGCTGGATGTGAAATATATCATTTCCGATACGACCCTCAGCAGTAATCCGCTTTTCACTTATGTGGGTTCCGCCCAGAATGAAAAAGGCACTGTCAGTGCCCTTTACCGTTACGAATACACTCTCCCGCTCGGCTACCTGCTGCCGGATGACACGGATGTGCTCTGGGCTTACGCAGGAGGCACTCCGGTCAAAGTACAGAACAGCTTTATCAACGTCTCTACCGGAGTAGGCAATCTGCTGGATCAGGTGTCTTCTTCCACGAACGGCGCGACCATGACCGCCAATGTCAGTGAAGAAGGGTATCATTACGTTTATGTGACGGGCTCAGTGACCAAGGTCAGTGCCACGGTAAACGGGGCGGACTCCAAGACCTGGGACAATCTCGGCCGTGGCTATTTTATCCGTATGGGCTATCTCCATCCCGGCGACGAGATCAAAGTCTCTGCCTCCGACAGCTCGGCAAAAACGATCACGGCTTCCTGTTATCGCTTTGATCATGACGGCTTTATCCGCGCCTATGAAATGCTTGCCGCTCATCCGTTCAATGTTGAATCTTTCGTGAACAGCAGAGCTAAAACAGAGATCAGCGGCAGCGTCACTGCGGATAGTGCTTCGCTTCTGACTTTCTCTATCCCTGTGGAAAAAGGCTGGAAGGTCACTGTAGACGGAGCAGAGACCGAGACCGTTGCCTTAGGCGATGCGCTGCTCAGTGTGCATGTTGGTCCCGGAACACATCATGTCGTCCTGCGTTATGAAGCTGAGGGTCATCAGCTGGGGATCTTCGTCTCTCTGGCCGCTCTCCTGCTTGTGCTCTTCCTGCTTGTCGCCGACTTTATCCTGCGAACGGCAAAGCAGAACAGGAAAGCAAAGAAAGAACAGCAGGAAGAACTTGAAGCCGGCAGCAGTGCCAAAGACCGGATCGCGATGCTGCATCAGTTTGACCTTGAAGAACGCATGGATGATGAAAAGACCAATGATCCGCTTCCGGTGCCTGATGAAGCGCTGAATGATCCCCGGGACGATGAGAAAGAAAGTCCCATCCTGCCGGAGAAGGCCGTTGAAGAGCCGTATCCTCCCGTTATTGCAGCGAAGGACAGCACTGATCCCGGCCAGGAGGAAGAAACGAACAAATTGCAGTTTGAGCCGATCTCCAAAGGAAAAGAAGCAAGCCTTGATGCGGCAAAGCCCGAGCGGGAAGATCAGGACCGTCTGCTCAACCGTCTGCGCTTCTTTGATGAATAAACTCATCGAAACCTACACTCACATCAATAAAAGAATCCTCGGATCGGCTGGTCCGGGGATTCTTTTTCAGAACAATATTTGGACGGGATCAGACCACGCGGCCGACCACCTTCCCGTCGCTGAAGAAATGGATCACATTTTCCGCGGCCGTACGGGCAACATTGTAGGAAGCTTCACGGCTCTGGGCAGCAAAATGCGGCGTTACGATCACATTGGGAAGTGCAAACAGCGGATGGTCCTTCGGCAGCGGTTCCGTCTCGGTCACGTCCACAGCCGCGGCGCCGAGATGTCCGGACTCTACAGCCTTTACGAGTGCGTTCTCATCGACGATAGGACCGCGGGCACAGTTGATGAAGATCGCGCCTTTCTTCATGGCAGCGAACTCCTTCTCTCCGATCAGATGCTTGGTCTCTTCACTTAAGAAGCAGTGAACAGAGATGAAATCCGACTGGGAAAGAACTTCGTCAAGGCTTCCCATCAGTTCGCAGCCTTCCGGCACTTTGCTGATATAAGGATCATAAACAAGGACACGCATGGCAAAGCCGCCGTGCAGCATTCTCGCGACACGGCTGCCGATATCGCCGCAGCCGACGATGCCCAGTGTTTTGCCCCAAAGCTCAACGCCGTCTCCGCGTTTCTTCGCATCCCAGCCAATGGTCTCATAACCGCCGGCAACCGCCTTCAGATTTCTGGCCGAAGCCATCATCAGGGCGATGCTGTGCTCCGCGACAGACTGAGCATTGCAGCCGGGCGTGCAAGTCACCATGATGCCCAGCTCTTTAGCTGCGGGCAGGTCATAGTTGTCAAGACCAACACCGTGTTTGCTGATGATCTTCAGATTCGCATTGCTCTCCATCATCGCGCGGTCGATCGGCAGGATGCGGTTGACGACCGCGTCACAATCCTTGATATATTCCCGCAGGACTTCAGGGTCCATCGAAGTCATCTGCACGACTTCATGTCCTGCTTCCTTAAGCAGCTGCGCTGCGATGGGATTCATGACTTCCGAGATCAAAACTTTTGCCATTTCATTGCCTCCGTTGACTTGTTTTTGTATTAGCTTAACCCTTCTCGCGGTACCACTGCAGTACCGGTTCAAGATGCTTTTCCGAAACAACACTATACCCTTCGGTGATCATTTTGTAAACCGGATTTTGCTTCTTTTCCTCCTCGGGAAGGTTCTCCAGGCGTTTCATGATGGTCTTCTCCACCACATTCATGATCGCTTTGTTTATGCCGCTAAGTTTCTTTTTATCGTAGCCGCCCTGCAGATAAAAAACAGGAACGTTTTCCGGTGCTTTGACCTTTGCCGCGATCGTTTCCGTCTGCTCTTTGCTTTCCGGAGTCATACCGACGCCGATCACGCACAGCAGGCGATAATCCTTTGCTGCTCTTTGATAGCCCACAAGACTGCCTGCCATGATCCAGCCAAGGTAGATCGCGTCTGCCCCTTTGACCTGGGCGGGCGCATCGGCAAGCGCATAAGCCGGGAGATCGAGCGCATCCCGAAGCATCATGGCATATTCTTTGGTATGACCGGTATTGGATGTGTAAAGAATGATCATATTACTCCTCCTGCTGCACTGCATCCATGTTTCTTTTCAAAAACGCAGACTGTGCTTATCGATAGTATTGTTTTGCGTAGGCCAGAAGCGCTGAGGTCTGTTCGAAGCGAAGCTTATTGTTTTCAGCGCCGAGAACGACGGCGATCACCGTCTGGATCTCATCATTTACCTTGATATCCATGCTGGCGACCATGCAGCAGCCCGCGCGGTCTGTCGTTCCGGATTTCATCCCGTTCACTGCGTAGTTTTCCAGATATTCGTAATAGGAGCTTTCCGCATAGATCCCGTCCCCAAAGCTGGGAAGTGCCATGGTCTGCTGTGCGCTGAAGGCGGTGAACTGCTCCCGGTAATGATTCATGATATACGCTCCCAGATGGAACAATTCGTTTGCTGCCATCTTGTTGCTGTGCTTGGCGCTGATCTGGTCCGTATCATATTGCGGCAGACCGCTGGCATTATAGAATCTCGCGCTTTTCAGACCAAGCTCATACGCGCGGTCATTCATTCGCTGCACAAAATGGGCTTCCAGATCATCGGTAAACCCGTAGGAAAGCATGGTTGCTTCGGCAAGAGCCAGGGCGCACTCATTGGAGGACGGCAGCAGCATCCCGGCGATCAGGTCCTTAATCGTGACTTCCTTACCCACGCTCCAGCTCTGTCTGCAGAACTCCTTTCCGTCTGCCGAGGCGGAAAGCCGCATGGCGTTCTCGGAAAGCTTGACCGTGGAAGTCAGGGTCAGCCTGCCGTCGTCGATCGCTTCCTGCACCAGCAGCCAGGTCATAAGTTTGGAGGTAGATGCGATCTCCTGCTGTGAATAGGCATCCCAGGTGCAGATCAGTTCTCCGGTCGTCGCATTGCCGAGGACCAGGCCGTTTAAGTCCTGAAAATATTCAGCCTGTTCCAGACGTTCAAGGTCAAGGGTAAAATCATGATTGGTACCCACACTGATCTCGGTATCCGAGCTGAAGCTCAGCTCGATCCCCAGCAGCAGGCCGATATCCATCACGCCGACAAAGGCGTCATCGGTGATCGGTTCGCCTTTTCCGTTTGCTTTATAGTACCAGAAGACTCTCTGTTCATCACCGTCGATGCTGATCAGCGGTCTGTAGAGAAGCAGTCCGTCCCGTCCCTGCTGATCATTCGTGCCGGAAAGGCTTCCGGGGAAGACAACGGCAAAGGGCGTATTTTCCTTTTTGGTCGTTCTGACGTAATTGCGTGAGGTGTTGATCTCCCACTGGACCTTGCTGCCGCGCTGCACGTTAAAATGCTTTTCCGTGCCGGAAAGTGCCGAAGCCAGATCACGAATGGACAGATAGCTGTTATGCTCCGAAGAAAGATAATAGCCTTTGACCGTACTGGTCTTTCCGGATGCCGTCAGGGTGAAATTGACCCGTTCGCCAAAGTCCCCGAACATCGCCGTGGCTCTCAGCTGATTGCGCTTTTTAAGAACCAGCAGGCCTGCGGCAAGAAGCGCCAGCACAAGGACCGCCGCAATGATCAAAATGAGTTTTTGGGCCGCTTTTCGTTTCATTGAATAAGCCTCCGGTCTTTCTTTTCCGCGGCACCAGCTCTCCGCCCGCCGGGGATCACATGACTTGCGAACCGCTGTGAAGCTGGATCAGCTGATCTCCCATCACTTCCTTCATCAGGGCGAAAGCAGCTTCCCCGGTACAGTGACCGGAGTAAAAGAGGATGGGAAGCTTCGCCAGCTCGGCTGCCGCGCCTAAAATGTTCTGTTTTTCTTCTTCGGTGTATTCGGTCTTTTTCATAAAATGGAAACCGGTCAGGACCACATCCGGCCAGCCTCCGTACAGTACATGATAACGGTCCAGGATATTCAGCACGCCGTTGTGCGCGCAGCCGGAAAAGAGATAATTCTTTCCGTCCTGATGGATCACCGTGCACATTTCGTGATGGAAGGGATCGTCCACAAAGCTGTCGCCGAGGCGCATCTTCAGCACCTTATTGCTGCGTGAATAGAAACGTCTTCCGGTGATATTGGTAAAAAGATCGATCTCTTCATCGATCGCCATGCGCTTATGAACAGGGACCAGCTGCCTCAGCTCCATGATGGCCTGGTCGATCCCGATATAACGGACATCATTTTCTTCAACATGGTAGAAAGCGCCGTTGGCACAGTCGCGCAGATAGATCTTTGCCTGATCATTAATGCGAACGAAAGGCATAACGCCGCCGGTATGGTCATAGTGCCCATGACTGAGAATGACCGTATCCACCGCCGTAAGATCAACGCCGAGCTTCTCTGCGTTGGCGATAAAGCGGTCTGACGCACCGGTATCCAGAAGGATCTTATGCTTTGTCGTCTCCACATAGAAACTCAGGCCGTGTTCGATCGCGCAGCCGTTTCCGCCATCCGTGTTTTCCATCAGTGTAATAATATGCATAGCCTTATCCGATCTGTTCTCGCAGCCTTTTATGATCAGAACTGCGAATAATGTTCTACTTTTGTCAGGGCCTCCTGATAGAAAGGCAGCAGCCTGGCTTTCTTCTCCTCATTGTCCGAAGGGCCGGTATCTCCCAGGAGTACTTTTTTGTTTTTGCCGTGGTAATCACTGCCGGCAGTGACCAAAAGATCATGCCTGGAGGCGATTTCCAGCATCATTTGCTGATGCACCGGGCTGTAGCCGGAGTAATAGCCTTCCACGCCCTGAAGACCTGCACGGATCAGCCGGCTGACCCGCGTTTCCATTTCAGCAGCGTCAAGATCCTGTTCTCCGTCGCCGAAGGGGCCATGTGCAAGCACAGGGATCCCGCCGGCTTCCAGGATCGCCTGGATGGCTTCTTCCGGCGCGATGCGTCTCTCCGGCCCGTGATAATGGTTGATGTATTTCGTGATCGCTTCACTTACCGAATCCGCAAAGCCATGCTTAATCATCAATTTGGCAATGTGCGGCTTTCCCGGATTGTGGTGACGCATCAGCCTCTTTATCTCCTCATCGGAAAAGCCAAAGCCGTACTTATCCTTCAGATACTTCAGGCGGTTTGTCACCTTCAGCATGCGGATATCATGCAGGTCGGCCATCAGCTTCCTAATGGGTACGGAGTCGGTCTGGTAGGCATAGCCGAGAATATGGTATTTGCCCAGATCATCCCGGCAGGAAAACTCGGTTCCGGGAATGAAGAAAGGCAGGCTTTCATCCTGCGTTTCATTCCAGCTCTCCTTCAGCTGCAGCAGAAGGAGGCGGCTTCCGCGGTATTCATCATGATCGGTGATCGAAAAGAAATCGATACCGGCCGCGGTAACTTTGGCAAGCAGGTCTTTCGGGGAATCTGTCCCGTCGGACCAGGTCGAATGCATGTGCAGATCAGCACGTGAAAAATCAATCCGCGGCATTCTGCACCAGGCTTTCCAATGATGCCGTCAGCTGCTCCAGCCTCCCCGCGGCATGATCGATCTGCGCACGGGCCGCTTCCGATCCGTCATTATGCCGCAGCGTGTGATAGAGAAAGCGCGTGAGGCCGATCACCGCTGCCTTGTTTTCTTTATCAGTCAATACAGCGCTGTCTCTCGTTTCATAATAGCACTGAAGAAGCTGCTTCCAGAGCGCTTGCGCCGTTTCGCGGGAGATGCCGAGAAAAACCATGGTAGATTCCGGTGTGCCGGTCATATAAGAAAAATACATTGTCCCGAGCTCAAAAACGGGATCGGCGCAGGCAAGCGTGTCCATATCGATCAGGATCATTTCTCCGTTCTGGAGCATGATGTTTTTCGCGTGACAGTCTCCGTGGATCATATGATCGTTTTCCGGCACAGCCTTGATCAGGCGGACCAGCTTTTTTCCTGCTTTAGAAGAAAGAACACCGCTGCCGGCCACATATTCCGCCCATTTTTCCGCGGTCTTCTTAAATGACGGAAGATCATCGGAAGCCTTCGTGGAGTGGACAAGATGAAGCAGCCCGGCATATTCCGGCGCGTAACGGCTTACCTCATCCGGATGCTCATGCAGCAGCTTTGCAAGCGACTGCGCATTGATCAGTTCAAAGACAGAGGCATAATCCTCTCCCACTTTGACCACATCAAAGGAGATCGCAGTAGGGATGCCGGCAATAAACGCCTTTTTTGCCATCTCGCGCTCATGTCTGATCTCTTCCAGAGAATCCGGATCCTTATAGATCTTGATCACGGTGTCTCCGTTTAAGCGCAGGACATCACCCTTTGCGCCGTGTCCGATCACCTCGCAGCCTTCCGTGGAAATTCGCCGGAATGCTTTTTCCACAGGGATCATCGCGGTAAATCCGGTCATATCCAGGATCTCATAAACCTGGGGATTGACACCGATGATCTTCATCCCGGGGTGAGACCGCCGCAGGCGAAGGAGCACGCGAAGGCCGGCGCTGGAAATATACTCCAGCGCTTCAGCATCAAGTACGAGAGCCCCCGGCTTGAGCAGGGCCATGATCTCCTGTTCGACTGCCAGGGCATTAACGGAATCGATTTTTCCGGAAAGGAAGACCGTGCATGTCCCGTTTTCTGTTTTGGCACTGACTGATGACATATGTGATCCGTCCTTCTTACTTTTTAAAGCCGTCTTTCAGACTGACGCTGCGGTTAAATACAGGATGTTCCGCGCTGCTGTCTTTATTGTCAAGGCAGAAATAGCCCACACGCATAAACTGGAAGGTGGGAGCATTGACGCCGGTGCGGTTCTCTATCTTATCATACTCTGCCGCGACTCTTGCCAGATCCTTTTCGATCTTGCAGCCCTTCAAAACCACAAGGCTGTCAGGGTTAAGGGCGTCAAGGAAATTCTTGTCCGGGCCGTCCGGGTTGGGGTCGCTGAACAGGTTGTCATAGAGACGGACCTCGGCATCCACGGCCGTTTCCGCATCTACCCAGTGCAGTGTGGCGCCCTTGACTTTTCTGCCGTCCGCGGGATCGCCGCCGCGGGAATCCGGATCGTAAGTGCAGAAGACCTCTTCCACTTCACCGGCTTCATTTTTCCGGCAGCCCGTGCAGGTGACAAGATATGCCCCTTTCAGGCGCACCTCGTTGCCGGGATACATCCGCTTATATTTCGGAATAGGGGCTTCCAGGAAGTCCTCGGCATCCATCCACAGATTCCGGCTGAAGCTGATGGTGTGGGTCCCCTGTTCCGGCGCAGTGGGATTATTCTCCACTTCAAAGGTCTCGCTCTTTCCTTCCGGATAATTGGTCACCGTCAGCTTGACCGGGTGCAGCACCGCCATGGTGCGCTCCGCCGTGCCGTTTAAGTCATCGCGCAGGCAGCGTTCGAGCTCGGAGAATTCGATCACATTCGTACTCTTTGCCACGCCAATCTGCTCGCAGAAGTCCCGGATGGACTTGGCTGTATAGCCGCGGCGGCGCAGACCGCAGAGGGTAGGCATGCGGGGATCATCCCATCCGCTCACGTAGCCCTGCTCCACCAGCTGACGGAGCTTTCTCTTGCTCATGACCGTATGGTCAATGCCGAGTCTGGCAAATTCGATCTGCCTCGGCTTATGGTACGGGATCGAGACATTGCTCACGACCCAGTCATAGAGCGGGCGGTGATCCTCATATTCCAGAGAGCAGAGGGAATGAGTGATGCCTTCCAGCGCGTCCTGGATCGGATGCGCGAAGTCATACATCGGGAAAATGCACCATTTCGTGCCCTGACGGTGATGATTGATATAGCGGATGCGGTAGATGACCGGATCCCGCATATTGAAGTTTACGCTCGCCAGATCGATCTTGGCGCGAAGCGTCATTTTTCCTTCCGGGACCTCGCCGTTCTTCATCTTTTCAAACAATGCCAGATTTTCTTCGATCGG